>CAIKGX010000214.1 GCA_903827075.1 uncultured beta proteobacterium
CGCCAGTGAATACTTTGCGACGGGGCTCCCGACCATTCGCTTGCAATCGCTTGGTCAACTCGGCCTCCAAGGAGTTTAATTGGGAAGGACGCTTTTTATCCTCCCCGCTGTTACGTCCACCTGAGCGTGCACGTTCAGCATCCAACTTTGCCAACATTTGCTTTTGCTGCTTCTCCAGCACTTCTAGCTGAGCCTCAGCCCCAAGCCTCGCACGATGCAAGGCCGTAGCATCTTGATCTTTGGTATTGCCTCCACCAAGCAAATCGGCCTGAGCCAACTTATTTGCCTGCTTTGGCGTAATCTGACTACTGGCGTTTACCAAGACCACACTTAGGGGGGTGTTTAAGCGGCGGCTTTGAATTTCCCCAACACCCCAGCGAAAAGATAAAAAAATGAGGTGGATGATTAAGGAGGCACACAATGCCAAGCGAAATGGATAACGCTGCCAAGCGTTCTGTAAATATCGCGCAAAAGAATGCAAATTAGCTTGGGCTGGCATCATTCGCAATAACTTCTGGGGACTCTATATGCAGTACTCGAACACCGGCACTTAATTGCAAGAGATCCACATCAGCAATAACCACTTCAGCACGCGTCATCCGAGGGTGGGTAGCTAATTCAGGAATGGGTAGATGCAAAGGAATCAACTCTACGCGCGACATGCCCTCTTTCATATGACGAACAAAGACATTCCTTGATCCACCATCTTGCGCAATCCAGCGCAAGCACCAGTACTTTTCAAGGCGGTCTTGGTATTCACCATAGGCTTGGTAACAGGTCTCAAAGTCTGCGGCAATTCCCATCAACGTAGCATCTCTTGGTGGGAATGGAGCAACCATTTTTGCAGTAACTCCGTGCTTAGCTAAGGCAATTAGCTGCCATTGATTGACTAAATCTGAGTACCGTCGCAAAGGCGAAGTACACCAAGCGTAGTACTCTAAACCCAATCCTTCATGCGGACCGGGTGTAGTTTGCATGCGAGTACGCAAGGGGCCCCAACCTTTTTGGGTGCGAAAGAGTCCAGGCAAGCCATTATCTGCAAGTAATCGTCCCGATGCACTATTGCAGTAAATCATCCACTCAGCCACGATCGTATCGAGAATAGATCCGCGTTGACGAGGGATAATTTCTACTTTCTCTAATCCTTCAATGGTTTTAATCTGAAAATAAAAATCTCTTGCTAGGGCGCTTGGATCAACCACTCCCAACTGCTCTGGACGAAGGCCAGCAAGCACCCTTTGTTCCTGTCGACCTGCATGTAATAACTTAGCTGCTTTCCATAAAACACTCAGTTCCTGACAATAAGCAAACTGAGCAGACTCATCGACCAAACTTTCTTCAGTGACTAGATGTTCAAGATCCTCCAATCGAAGATTGGCGCCCATAGGAACCATCTCTGCACGCATCTGTAAGGAATCTTGATCTAAAACGCCTTCACTGTTGATATCTACATAAATAGATAAAGCGGGACGCGGAGCTCCTGCATCCAAAGAAAATTGAGCGATGACAGACTCAGGCAGCATTGTAATTTTATTGCCAGGAAAGTACACCGTCGACATTCGAGCGCGCGCCACTTGATCAATAGAATCATCTTTAGCAATCGCTAGCCCCGGAGCGGCAATATGAATACCAATGCGATGCTTGCCATCATCCAAGGGAGTAACCGATAGCGCATCATCAATTTCAGTAGTTCCAGAATCGTCAATTGAAAACGCATTGACTTGCGCAATCGGCAACTCAGCAATGGCTGCACTGAGTACCGCTTGATCTACCCCAATAGACTCGTTATGAGCTGAGCCACTTGGGAAATGCGCTTTCAAAAACATCCCCTGGTGGTAATCCAATGGTGAATCGATTGCACCGCAGCGAATCATGAGCTGGGCAGGCGTTTCTCCTGCTTGAGTGCAGGCGGCGATCAAAGCCTTATAAGCCGAAGTATTTTTGTCGGGAGAAAACAGTAATTGTTTTGCCTGGGAACGGAGTAACTCCGGAAATACTCCTGATACCAACTCTTGCTGCCAAGCTGCCTGCTGCTCTAATTCTTTTTGTTTACGTTCTAGGGCAGCTAAGCCGGCCTGCAGTTGTTCTAATGGCGCCCTTTGAAAACGTCCACGCCCCTTGCGACGAAAAAATACAGGAGCTCCTTGCAATGCAATTCCCAATGCTACTTGCTCAGCAATATTTGCTTGTGCACCGAAGTAGTCTAAGGAAACGTCTACTAAACCAAACTCTTCATCAGGCGCGCAATCCCACAGTAATTGCAAATCAATGTCTTTGGATAAAGCGCTAGCCTCATCCATCACCAACTGTGCTTGTGGTTTTTCAAAACGTAGCCAGACCTCTTTTGCCTTGAGCTTGATTTTCTTTCCAGAAAGACTGGTGGCTTGCCATGACTCGGCATCACCTGAACCAGATGCTGACTGAACCGTGGCGATCTTGATATCGCCACCCTCTTCATATAAAAGATGCATTTTTACAGTGAGATCCCGCCGCTGGCCTCAAGCGCAACGCCATTGACATAGCTTGCTTCATCACTAGCCAAAAATAAATACACGTTTGCCATTTCTTCTGGAGTGCCCAATCGACCAAGCCAGCTACGTCTTTCAATGTCTTGCAGAATCTTTTCAGGCATTGCTGTCACCATTTCGGTAGCAATAAATCCAGGGCAAAGTGCATTAACCCGAATTCCCTTGGGTCCTAATTCACGCGCCCATGTTTTTGTAAACCCAATCACGCCAAATTTAGTGGCTGAATAATTGGTCTGGCCAAAATTTCCATAGATACCAACCACGCTGGATGCATTAACAACCGCACCAGAACCCGCCTCAAGCATATGAGGAACAACGAGTTGCGTGCAATTAAATACACCCTTGAGATTGACATCAATCACAGCGTCAAATTGCGCCTCAGTCATTTTGATTAAACGGGCATCTTGAGTAATGCCGGCATTGTTAATCAGAATATCAATGCGGCCATGGCGCTTGATGATGTGATCCACTACGGCTTGAATGCTGGCGCGATCGGTGACATTCATCGCATACGCTTCTGCGCCTGGAATCTGTTCAGCCGCCTCCTTCACGGCCTCAAGATTCATATCTGCAATCATGACCTTGGCGCCCTCTTGGGCAAAACGTTGCGCAGTAACAAAGCCAATACCCTTGGCAGCGCCAGTAATGATGGCTACTTTATCTTTCAGTCTCTTGCTCATTTAAATTTTCTTTTCGATTGTTACTGATTAATTGCCTGCAATATTTTTTGATGAACTCCGCCAAACCCACCGTTGCTCATCACCAAGATATGGTCTCCAGGCTTTGCTTCTTTTGCCACAGCCGCTACCAAAATATCAAGCTCATCATAGACTTTTGCTTTTTCAGTCTCTGCTGTATTCAAAGGCGATAGAACCTCTTTGAGATCCCAGCCTAAAGACTCTTTTCCAGTGCTGGCTCCGTAAGCAAATACCTTATCAGCTGCTTGCAAGCTGCTGGGAAGCTGTGCCTTCATGATGCCTAATTTCATCGTATTAGAACGTGGCTCCAACACAGCCAATATGCGCTCCTGACCTACCCGTCGACGCAACCCATCTAAAGTAGTTGTAATGGCTGTAGGGTGATGTGCAAAGTCGTCATACACTGTTACCCCATTAGCAACGCCAATGGTTTCAAGACGGCGTTTCACATTCTTAAACTCCGCCAAAGCGCGAGCAGCATCACCCGGAGCAATACCAATGTGGTTTGCACAAGCAATCGCAGCAAGAGCATTCAGTTGATTGTGACGACCCATTACTCCCGAATCTAGGGCCCATTTCACAGTAGCCACTTCTTTGCCAGCTTGCAGTACCGCAAAGCCATCGCCCTCTTGCGAAAGCAAAGACCAGGCATTGTTTTCATCTTGTCCAAAATGTTCTACAGGTGCCCACGCTCCTCTTGCAATGACTCGCTCTAAGGCAGGCTCTTCTGCGTTCACTACCAAGAGACCATCATTTGGTACGGTTCGAACCAAATGATGAAACTGCGTTTCAATTGCAGTCAGATCCGCAAAAATATCAGCGTGATCAAACTCTAAGTTATTTAATAAGGCAGTGCGCGGACGGTAATGAACGAACTTACTGCGCTTATCAAAGAATGCCGTGTCATATTCATCGGCCTCAATCACAAAATAGGGGCCATCACCTAACCGGGCTGATACCGTGAAATTGAGCGGTACACCACCAATTAAATAGCCGGGTTTGTAACCGTTAAATTCTAAAATCCAGGCAAGCATTGCTGATGTCGACGTCTTGCCGTGAGTGCCAGCTACCGCCAAAACATGTCGCTTGAATAAAACTTGCTCACCAAGCCATTGTGGACCAGATGTATAAGGGAGACCTTGATTCAGTATGGCCTCCATCAAGGGATTTCCACGAGAAACTACATTGCCGATGACAAATAAATCAGGCATCGTCTCAAACTGTAATAATTGGTCGGGCGAGAATCCCTCAATTAGCTCAATGCCCTGCGCTTCTAGCTGAGTGCTCATTGGTGGATACACGTTGGCATCACAGCCAGTTACGCGATGTCCAGCCTGCCGAGCGATTGCGGCAATGCCGCCCATGAAAGTACCGCAAATGCCCAAGATATGAATATGCATAAGCGAATTTTAACGAAGGAGTTGCAATGAACCGAAGACAGTGGAGCATCATCACGGGAATCAGTCTTTTGGCACTCCTTGCGGGGGCCCTCACTTCACAGTGGATTTATAAAGTTAACTTGGCAAGCGATCCTGCTGTAAAGGCGTTTTTTAGCAACCCTTGGCAAACACCTGATGGGAAATATGCAGATACCGAGCAATGGCAAGGAAAAGTGCTCGTTGTGAACTTTTGGGCCTCTTGGTGCCCTCCCTGCGTAGAGGAAATGCCCACTCTGGATGCCTTACAAACAGAATTTTTACAAAAAAATGTCTTATTTGTAGGCATTGGTATCGATTCACCGTCTAATATTCGTCAATTTCTAGAAATGACCCCCGTTTCTTATCCAATCATCATCGGCGGAATAGATGGAAGCGCCATTTCCAAACAAATGGGCAACGCTCAGGGCGCCCTGCCTTATACGGTCATTATTAATGCCAAAGGCAAATCCACCTATAGCAAACTTGGCAAGATAAACGAAGAAGAGCTCAGAAGCGCAATTAAATCAGCATTATGAGAATATTTATCAGTAATTCATAACAGTAGTGGACAATAGAATTTTTTGATAAATCAGCTTAAAACAGAGTTAATGACGGTTTAATTCCGAGTATTTAAGGAATTTTCTGCCCTTTTTAGGTCTTTTTAAGGACTTGTGGGGGTATACTTCCCTGGTGCTTGGTGAAGGTTTATTTTCATGAAGTAAGCAGTTTTAGAGAAAAGCCTTATTAACTGAATATCACCTAACTGCCTCTAAAAATATCGATCTATGTCGAAAAATACTTCAATTCTTGTAATTCAAGGCCCGAACCTAAATCTTCTAGGTACCCGCGAACCAGAGGTTTACGGCAAAACCACGATGGAAGATATTCATAGAAAATTAGGTGAAATCGCCAAAGCCCATTCTGTTGATTTGAGTACGTATCAAAGCAATCACGAGGGAGAGCTGATTGACCGCATACAGAAAGCAAAACAAGATGGGGTGGATTTCATCATCATCAATCCAGGCGCTTTTACCCATACCAGCGTAGCCCTCAGAGATGTACTTGCTGGCGTTGCCATCCCATTTACTGAAGTGCATTTATCCAATATTCACCAACGTGAAGAGTTCCGCAAGCATTCCTATCTTTCAGATATCGCTATAGGCGTCATCTGCGGCTTAGGTGCTATTGGCTATGAGTTAGCCCTTCAAGCAGCATTATCCCGCTTGCAGAAATAAAGATTAATTAAGAATTAGAAGAGAGGAAGCATTTCCATGGATCTTAGAAAACTCAAAACCCTGATCGACTTAGTATCAGAATCTGGTATTTCTGAATTAGAGGTGAATGAAGGTGAAGACCGCGTTCGCATTGTCAATGCTGGTTCACAAGCACCGGCTGGTCAAGTTTTCTATGCCAACCCAGCTCCAGCTCAAAATACGCAGGCTGCCCCCGCTACCGCACTGGCAGCCGCCGCACCTGTAGCTGAAGCTGCCCCAGAGGAAACGGGCTTTGTCGCACGCTCACCTATGGTGGGTACTTTCTATCGCGCAGCAAATCCAGAGTCCCCTGATTTTGTAAAGATAGGTGATACCGTCAAGGTTGGTCAAACACTATGCATCATTGAAGCAATGAAGCTGCTCAATGAAATCGAATCTGAAAAAGATGGTGTGATTAAGCAAATCCTCTGTGAAAACGGTCAAGGCGTTGAATTTGATCAACCGCTCTTCATCATTGCCTAATGATTCAGTCCGAATCCTATTTATTCCCAATTCACCGTTACTTAACTCAGAGCCGTTATGTTCGATAAGATTCTGATTGCCAATCGGGGAGAAATTGCTCTCCGTATCCAACGCGCATGCCGCGAGTTGGGAATTAAAACAGTAGTGGTGTATTCCACCGCAGATAAAGAAGCCAAATATGTGAAGTTGGCAGATGAGGCCGTCTGCATCGGACCACCACCATCACCGCTAAGCTACCTCAATATGCCCGCCATCATTTCCGCTGCGGAAGTAACTGATGCCGAGGCAATTCATCCGGGTTATGGCTTTCTCTCTGAAAATGCCGATTTTGCTGAGCGGGTAGAAAAATCAGGCTTTGCTTTCATTGGACCAAAAGCGGAATCCATTCGACTCATGGGAGACAAGGTTTCAGCTAAGCGCGCCATGATCAAAGCGGGTGTGCCCTGCGTGCCAGGATCTGAAGGTGCTCTACCAGGGAATGATCCCAAAGAAATTATTGCTACCGCCAAGCGCGTTGGCTACCCAGTCATTATTAAAGCCGCTGGTGGTGGTGGTGGACGCGGTATGCGGGTGGTTCATACCGAAGCTGCACTGCTCAATGCCGTGAATATGACCAAAGAAGAGGCAGGTCGTGCTTTTGGTAACCCAGAAGTCTATATGGAAAAGTTTTTAGAGAAGCCGCGCCATGTTGAAATACAAATCTTGGCTGATACACACGGCAATGCCATTTGGCTTGGTGAACGCGATTGCTCCATGCAACGTCGCCATCAAAAAGTGATTGAAGAGGCACCCGCTCCCGGTATTGATCGTCGCTTGATTGCCAAAATTGGTGAGCGTTGCGCTGAAGCTTGTAGAAAAATTGGTTATCGCGGTGCCGGCACTTTTGAATTCCTTTACGAAGATGGCGAATTCTTCTTCATTGAAATGAATACCCGAGTTCAGGTTGAGCATCCCGTAACGGAAATGATCACTGGTGTAGATATCGTTCAGGAACAAATTCGAATTGCTGCTGGCCTCAAGCTTGGCTATCGTCAGAAAGATATCGTTTTCCGTGGTCACGCCATCGAATGCCGCCTGAATGCTGAGGATCCGTTTAAGTTCACGCCAAGCCCAGGAAAAATTGGCTCATGGCATATGCCAGGCGGTCCTGGTATTCGAGTGGATTCCCATGCATATAGCGGTTATGTGGTCCCCGCCAACTATGACTCCATGATCGGCAAGTTGATTTCTTATGGCAATACTCGCGAACAAGCGATACGCCGCATGCAAATCGCCCTCTCTGAAATGGTCATTGACGGCATTACTACCAACGTACCTCTGCACCGCGAACTCATGCTTGATCCTAACTTCATGGAAGGCGGTACCAGCATTCATTACCTAGAACATCGCCTAGAAGAGCAAGCCGCCAGTCGCGGCAAGTCATAAGTAGCTGATGTCCACAAGGGGTGATCATGTCCTATCGTGAATTGGTTTTCACGGTACCCGCAGAAATTGCAGAGCCCCTAGGTGATGCATTGTTGGAGCTTGGCGCCCTTTCCGTCACAGTTGAAGATGATGCAGCTGGTGGTTACGATGAGAACCCTCTCTATGGAGAGCCCGGCCTTTCACCAGAAGTGCAAGCTTGGGATCGCTCCTCTGTCACAGCACTCTTTAATCCAGAGATAGACGACTCTGGCGCCGCACAATTTATTCCCGAGCTACTTCACTCACTAAAAGAAGCTGGTTTTTACCTTTCAACGCCGCAAGAAAAGATTGTTGAGGAACAAGACTGGGTTCGCTTAACCCAAAGTCAATTTGCTCCGATTCAAATTGGAGAGCGCATTTGGGTGGTTCCTTCTTGGCATGAAGCACCTTCTGATCCGAATGCCATCTGCCTAGCAGTAGATCCCGGCCTCGCTTTTGGCACGGGAAGTCATCCAACTACGCACCTCTGCTTACTTTGGCTTGAACAAAATACCCATTTACAGAATCAAAGCTTGCTTGATTATGGTTGCGGCTCTGGAATTCTGGCCATTGCCGCCGCAAAATTGGGTTGCAAACCCGTAGTTGGGACTGATATTGATCCGCAAGCAATGGTTGCAGCCCGTAGTAATGCGCAAATCAATAACACCGTAATTCACTTTGTTTTACCTAATGAAAATGCTCTAGAACTAGCAGCTGAAACCAAATATGACATCGTAATGGCCAATATCTTGGCCAACCCATTGCAAGTTCTAGCGCCAGCTTTGGTTAACAAGATGCGCCCTGGCGGCAGAATTATTTTATCTGGCGTTCTAGAGCGGCAGGCACAAGAAGTTATCGCAACGTATAGTCAATGGCTCACCCTTTCCGTATGGAAGGAAAGTGAGGGCTGGGTCTGCTTGCATGGCACGCTACCTGCAATCAGCGACAAAAACACTGCAACAATGACAGCCTCATCTGCTGGGGCTCAAAAAAAAAGTCTGAAGTTCATCCTTCTTAGTCTTTTTTTCCTCTTGTTACTTGTTTTTGGTGAGCATCTCTCAAGAAATTCACTAATCCCATTACTAGCAACCCGTGTAGATGGCACATCTAATGCAATTGCAGTGAGTGCATTTTCTTTTTTACAGCGCGTTGATCAAAAACTGTGTAGCGCACTGGGCTGCATTAATCGCTCTGTAAGCGATTTTTCTGCATGGAAAATAACTTTGGTCACTCTAGCGCCAGAAAACGCACGAGAGCCTCTTAAAATCCCTGCAAATCAATCTGTGTTGCAAGTTGAAATACAAAATCGCCTTGCCATTCCAGTTTTAATCCCAAATTTAGAAATTTCCTTCACCGATGCTGAAGAATCTGAGATCAAAACCATTCAATTTTCAGCAAAGGAGTGGTTACCCATCTCATGGAAAGAATCTCATTCTGATTTTTTACGTCAAGGCGCGCCCTCTGGTGAAATTTTTCACGCAGAACTCACGATCATGCTGCCACAAAATGCTGTTGGCTATCGTGTACGCATCTTTTATCCTCAATAACCCACCCAAACCTCAACAGAAAGTAATTTATGGCTAGCTTGATCTGTGGATCTATTGCATACGACACCATCATGAACTTTGAAGGCAAATTTGCTGATCAAATTCTGCCTGAGCAGATTCATATCCTGAATGTAGCCTTCTTAGTTCCTACGATGCGGCGTGAATTTGGTGGTTGCGCTGGCAATATTGCCTACAACCTCAAGTTGTTGGGTGGTGACCCCATCATCATGGCCACCGTTGGTGGAGATGCTACGCCGTATATGGAGCGCCTTGTGCAGCTTCAGATTGATGCCAGCCATATTCGCCAGATTGATCAAGCATTTACTGCGCAAGCCATGATCACTACCGATCAAGCAAATAATCAAATTACCGCCTTTCATCCAGGCGCCATGAATGAATCTCATCTCAATTTAGTTTCCAAAGTAGTTGAGGAGCGTAGCAAAAATACCAAAGGCCCCGCTAAGTTTGGAATAGTTGCACCCGATGGACGTCAAGGCATGTGGGAGCATTGCCACCAATTAGCAGAAGCAGGAATTCCGTTCGTATTTGATCCAGGCCAAGGATTGCCAATGTTTAATGGCCCAGAACTCCTAGAATTAGTTGAAATGGCCAGTTACCTGGCGGTAAATGACTATGAAGGTGAAATGCTCTCCCAGCGAACAGGCCTTAGCCTTGCTAGTATTGCCGAAAGAGTACAAGCTTTAATCGTTACTAAAGGTGCTGAAGGTGCCGATATTTACTCTGAGGGTAAACGCACTGCAATTCCACCAGTACCGGTGGCCAGGGTTCTTGATCCAACTGGTTGTGGGGATGCATTTCGTGGTGGGTTACTCTTTGGTTTAGAAAACGGCATGGATTGGGAAACTACCGGGCGCTTAGCCAGCTTGATGGGCTCAATCAAAATAACCCATCAAGGACCACAAAATCACCAAATAAGCAAAGAAGATATTGCTGATCAGTTTAAATCTGCATTTGGGTTTGCCATTTAAGCTGGCAATCTTCTGCTCAATTGACTTAAGTAAAGCCTGCCAATAAAAAAGGGGTCTCATTAGAGACCCCTTTGAACTTCACCCGTCTACAAGCTAAAAGCTTATGGACGTGTGCCAGTTGGGAAGGGCCAAGCAGCAGCAGGGTTCAACGTTGTTGAAGCAGCTACTTTTTTAGCCACGGGCTTTTTTACAGCTTTACCCGCTTTCTTCGCAGCAGGCTTACTTACTTTTTTTTTGCAGCTACACGCTTCTTAGCAGCTGGGCGCTTCTTAGCAGCAGGCTTTTTAGCAGCAGCTTTTTTAGCAGCAGGACGCTTCTTAGCAGCTACTTTTTTAGCAGCAGGCTTTTTAGCAGCAGCTTTTTTAGCAGCA
>CAIKGX010000215.1 GCA_903827075.1 uncultured beta proteobacterium
AATATATATATTAATATACTATAAAAACAATATTGCTGCTCCATAAATATCTCGCTGGAGTAAAGATTTAGCAAATTATTTGATCTATGTCATAAATGACAGGCTTTGTATCTGATTTCAAGAGGAAAATATGATGTAAATCTAGATTAATTAGCTCAAAGTCAAAACTCACCCTTAACAACGGTAAGGCCTAAAGCATCCCAATCCAACATTCCGCCCCTGTAGTAGTAGATCTTTGTTGTTGGGAAGCCATCGCGCGTCATAGCGGTCATAGCCATAGGGCTTTGTGGACATACTGGGCCATTACAAAAGGCATAGACCTTCTTTGCTTTAGAGCAATCCCATTTAGTAGAGCCAGCGGCAGGCTTTTTGCAGCCCAACTCATCCATACGCATCGCTACTTCGGTATAGGGAATGCCAATTGAACCAGGAATAGTTCCCTTAACGCGATCATCGATCACGCGCATATCAACAACAATTGAACCTTTATCATTTAAAGCATTAAGAACATCAATTTCATCGACAGGTACAACGCCTTTAATCGGAATTAAGGGCTGCAACCAACCTTTATTTTTAGCGCAAGAAGTCATGACCCTAGTAATTTCAATAGGTCCTTTAGGTGTGTTGATAATAAAATTGGTCGATTTATCGATAATTTGCAATAAATCTGGGCCAGTTGGTACTGCTTGAGCAAAAACTAAACTTGAAAACAACACCAAGCATAGTGAGATATAACTTTTCATAAAACTCCTTTATGTATTTTTTAGGACTACTTAGCTCAATTAAATGCTTATATACGCATTTATGCATATTTTTGTAGTGTGAACCGATGACGTTATTAACTTAATACTGAGAAACCCCTATTGATGAGGCTTACATCGTCGATATGATGTCCATTAGCTAATCTTTTGGGCTTCTAAAGCCTTTTACTCTCTGGAGATCGCATGAAAAATAGTCGTCGTCAATTTATGATTTTGTCTGCTGCTGGTGCTTGTACATTGGCTTTGAACGGTACTGTTCAAGCTCAAGCCATGGTTGCTGAAACCGATCCCCAAGCTGCTGCATTGGGTTACAAAGCAGATGCTTCTAAAGTAGATAAAGCCAAGTTTGCTAAATACGCTGCTGGTCAACAGTGCGATAACTGCGCTTTGTACCAAGGTAAAGCCGGTTCTCCTGCTGGTGGCTGCTCTTTGTTTGCTGGTAAGCAAGTGGCTGGTAAAGGTTGGTGCTCTGCTTACGCTAAGAAGGCTTAATGCCCTATAGTGCATATTGAAAAAGCTGCCTAGGCAGCTTTTTTGTTTTATTGGGTATCAAATGCTGGCTTGAGAAAATATGCGGAGCTTTTCAATACTGGGAATTTGAATGCTGAGGCGACTGATATTGGAGATAAGGCCTTGCTCGGCCATAGACGCAAGCGCCCTACTGATGGTCTCAAACTTCACGTCCATCATCAAGCCCATATCCTCTCGCTTGAAAAGAGGAGCGACAGCCATGTCGCCTGAAATCTTAGCAAGCCTCAAAAAGAACCGAGCCAAGCGAATCTCAATCCGTCCTGTATTGATTTCAGAGAACCAAGATTCGGATTGGGAAAGCGCTTCACCCCATTTCTTAACGATCTGACGATGCAACCTAGGCGACTCTTCTCCTAAGGTCGAAATGATGGCTTTAGGGATTTTGCATAAATGTACATTCGATATGGCCGATGCAGAGTGGGCATAGCTTTCACCTAGCAAGGCCTCCATACCAAACAAATCACCGGGCATCACCAATCGGACTATGCGTCCGGAACCATCAGTATTTAAATGCAATAATTTAATATACCCTTCTCGCAAGGTATACAAATGCTCTGCTAATTCACCTTGAGCATAGATCCCAGAGCCCGCTTCGAATCGAAGATCATCGATCGGTGAATGTATCTTGGCAAAGTCCTCTTCATTCAACTCGGCGAACAGAACCGAACTTCGAATGGAACATGAGCCGCAATCGCTATTTCCTTGCCATGCACTCTTGATCTCAATCGTTTTCAAATTGCATTCCAAAATAAGAAAGAATCATTTTTTTGCCACCATGCCCAATAAGGCCGACATTCCAGCATGCCTAGCGCCCTCGTTAAGCTCTTTCTCGTAGCAACGAAGATCCAAAATTTCCATCTCATTAACTAAATCAGAAATCATTTCTTCTGTATAGAGATGCTCTAACAGGGATGGCCCACCCGTTTTATATTCCAATTGCTTGGGTGTGTAGCCTTGCAATATCAAAATACCGCCTGGTTTTAATGCGCTTTGTATTTGTTTGAAAATTCTAGTCCGCATGACTGGATCTGCAAACTGAATAAAGATGGCAATGATGGCGTCGTATGAATTTTCTTGCCAGTCAAACCCATCGGTATCGCTCAGGGAATATGCAATCTCCACCTGATTGTCTTTGGCGAACTGCTTTGCTTTTGTAAGAGCAATATCCGAAACATCAAAACCAATGACTTGCATACCCTGTTTAGCAAGCCAGACACCATTGCGCCCCTCACCATCAGCAATGCATAAGACTTGATTACCAGGAGTTAAATATCTTTTGGCCTGTTCTACTAGATATTCATTGGGCTCTTTGCCAAAGATAAATTCTTCTTTATTGAAACGCTCATTCCAGAACTGGGTAGCATCAGAAAAACCCATCGGTTTATCCTGATGCACTTGTTTATTTATTGAATCCACCAATGAGGTCACTCTTCAAATCGCGAATATTTTCTAAGCCTACAGCAATACGCACTAAACCATCGCTAATACCAGCGGCTTTACGCACTTCTGGAGAAACTCTGCAGTGCGTCGTTGTTGCAGGATGAGTAATCGTAGTACGGGTATCGCCCAAGTTTGCTGTGATAGAGCACAGTGTAGTTTGATTAATGAGCTTGAACGCCGCCCGCTTGCCGCCCTTCAAAGTGAAAGACACAATGGCGCCGCCCGCTTTTTGCTGACGTTTTGCTAAGGCATGTTGAGGATGTGATTTCAGACCAGGGTGATATACGCGATCAACACCGGGCTGCTTTTCTAGCCACTGCGCCAGTTCAAGCGCATTTTGACTCTGCTGCTTCATGCGCAACTCTAGCGTCTCTAAGCCCTTGAGAAAAACCCAAGCATTGAAGGCGGATAAGGTTGGCCCAGCCGTACGCACATAGGGGAATACTTTACCCATGACAAAATCTTTACTTCCCACAATCGCGCCGCCAACTACTCTGCCCTGACCATCTAGATACTTGGTGGCCGAGTGAATAACGACATCTGCTCCCAGCGCTAGCGGCTTTTGCAATGCGGGCGTGCAAAAGCAGTTATCTACTGCAAATAAGGCATTGGCTTTCTTGGCCACTTTAGAAATCGCTTTGATATCTGCAATCTCCGTTAATGGATTAGATGGTGTTTCCAAATAAAA
>CAIKGX010000216.1 GCA_903827075.1 uncultured beta proteobacterium
TCTTTGCACGACGTTAAAGACGCCATCAGGCAAGCCAGCTTCCGTAAGAAGCTTCGCCATAAATAGGGAAGCTGATGGATCTGTAGGGCTGGGCTTGAGAATGAAGGTATTGCCACAAGCAATGGCTACTGGGAACATCCACATGGGAACCATGACAGGGAAGTTGAAGGGCGTAATGCCAGCTACAACCCCTAAAGGTTGCCGCATCACCCAGTTATCGATATCCGTAGAGACTTGCTCGGTGTAGTCGCCTTTAAGGAGCTCAGGGATCCCAGTAGCAAATTCCACAATATCAATACCGCGAGTCACTTCCCCTTGGGCATCTGTAAAGACTTTGCCATGCTCAGCTGTAATGATGGCAGCCAATTCATCGCGGTTGGCATTTAGTAACTCAAGGTACTTGAACATAATGCGCGCACGGCGAAGTGGAGAAGTTTGCCCCCAACTCTGAAAGGCAGCCTGAGCTACGGCAACGACATCATCTACTTCTTTGCGGCTGGCTAATGCAACGCGGCGAGCGACTGATCCTTTGGTGGGGTTGTATACGTCGGCAAAGCGACCCTCTGTAGGGTTGACTAGCTTACCGCCAACAAAGTGGCCAATATCTTCTTTTGAATCAAAGGCTTGTGGTGCATTCATAATAATTTTATTTAATAATTGGTATGGTTTTAGTAAAAAGAAGGGGTGGGGCATTTAGCCTGCACGACTTCGGAGTCTCGTTTATTCTGCTTTTAAGTATTCTATCGCTTTAAGTGATTTTTAGCTTTTTCACCCATTTTTTCTGCAATAAGGGTATTTGCATGAGTCTTCTCTTTTCAAGTTATACCCTGGGATCCCCAAGAGGTCCCTTAAGCCTCGCCAATCGCATCGTTGTAGCACCAATGTGCCAATATTCAGCTGTCAATGGAGAGGCCCAGGATTGGCATCTTATGCATTGGGCTAATTTACTTAATAGCGGTGCAGGTCTATTCATTATTGAAGCTACTGGAGTGACTCCAGAGGGCCGTATTACCCCGGCTTGCCTTGGGCTATGGGATGACCGGACTGAGGCAGCCTTAAAAGATAAGCTGACGAGGGCACGCAAATTAGCGCCTCCCACGCCAGTATTTATCCAGCTAGCCCATGCTGGCCGCAAGGCTTCTAGTGCAACCCCTTGGGATGGCGGTCAATTGCTAGCTGCAGATCAAGGCGGTTGGGAAACGAGTGCTCCATCGGCTATTCCTCAGCTAGAGGGGGAGCGTTTGCCCAATGAGTTATCTAAGGGGGAGTTGCGGGATTTAATTAAGGCTTTCGTAACAGCAGCGCAACGTGCTGATCGCGTAGGTGTGGACGGCATTGAGTTACATGGTGCCCATGGTTATCTCTTGCATCAGTTTTTATCGCCCATCGCCAATCAACGCAGCGATGAATATGGTGGCTCATTTGAAAACCGGATCCGATTTCCTTTAGAGCTATTTAAAGCAGTTCGCGCTGCGTATCAAGGCGTATTAGGTATTCGGATTTCTGCACATGATTGGATAGAGGATGGCTGGACTCCAAAAGAAACTGCTGAATTTGCAGCCCTTTTAAAACCCATGGGATGTGACTTTGTGCACATCTCCTCAGGCGGGATTTCTCCTAAGCAAAAGATTGCGATTGGACCTAGCTACCAAGTGCCGTTTGCAAAGATTGTGAAAGATCGCTCCGGTCTGCCCACCATGACGGTGGGACTGATTACCGATCCTCAGCAGGCAGAAGATATTCTTCAGGCGGGTGATGCTGATTTAATTGCCTTAGCCCGCGCATTTTTGTATAAGCCTCGTTGGGGATGGGAGGCTGCAGCTGTCTTGGGTGGAATAGTCCCATCTAATGAGCGGTATTGGCGCTGTTTGCCGAGAGAGGCTCAGGCGATTTTTGGTAATGTCAAGGTAGGTCAACGATAAATTGCCAAAGTGCAAAAAATCAAGCAGAGTAAAGTAGCTCCATAAGTAGTTCGATGTATATAAAAATAAATTAATGCTTTGCAGGAGACAAATATGAAACAGCTTCAAACAGTTCGTCAGTTCTTGGTTATGCTTGGAATTGCCTTGGGCATGAGCTTAGCGCAGGCCCAATCTTTTCCCGATCGCACTATTACCTTAGTGGTGCCTAATCCACCGGGCGGATTAGTAGATACTTCAGCACGTTTGTTGAGCGAGCCCCTTTCTAGGGTAGTAGGGCAAACGGTAGTAGTAGATAACAAGCCGGGTGCTAGCGGTAATATTGCCTATCAATACGTTGCCAATGCAAAACCTGACGGCTACACCTTATTAATTTCCTATTCTGGCTATCACGTTGGCAATCCTGCCTTGATGGATAAATTACCATGGGACCCAGTAAAAGACTTTTCTCCAGTTGCATTGCTGACAGTATCAACGAATGTGATTGCTGTTCATCCCTCAGTACCGGTTAATAATCTCAAAGAGTTCATTGCTTATGCCAAAGCCAATCCCGGTAAACTAAATTACGCCTCACAGGGTAATGGATCGGTATCTCATATTGGTACTGAGATATTTAAACAAACCACCGGCGTGGAAATGGTCCACGTACCCTATAAAGGCTCAGGCGCAGCGATACAGGATGTGTTAGCAGGCCAAGTCCAAGTATTTATTTCTACACCCCCTTCATTAATGCAGCACGTGCAAAGCGGCAAGCTCAAAGGCCTGGCTGTTACCGGTAAAAATCGGCATCCAGGAATGCCCAATGTGCCAACAACAGCAGAGGCGGGATTGCCTTCATTTCAGCTGGAGTCTTGGGTTGCCCTCTATGCGCCTGCAGGCACACCAGCCCCAGTCATTGCTAAGCTAACGGATTCTGTAAAAAAGAGCTTGGCATTGCCTGAAGTTAAAGAGCGCTCAGATGCGGCTGGAGTGGAATTGCGCTACCTCACACCAACTGCGATGGATGCTTTACTCAAGAAAGAATTGCCTTACTGGAATAAGGCGATCAAGTCAGCCAACATTACGCTGGATTAAATCGTCCTTCTCAACTACAGCTTGCTAGGCCTGATCTCGCGTAACGGGGTCAGGCAGTGAATATGCAAAGGCTCTAGCAATACTCAGTAGGAGATGATCTTTGCCTGGGCCCGCAATTAATTGAATGCCAACCGGTAGGCCTAGCGGCCCTGTAGTAATATTGAGATTGATGCAAGGCAGTCCTAGTAAGGTCCAGCCCCTACAAAAAATCGGATCACCAGTACTTTCTTTTGAGGCAGGAGCTTCGCCGATTGCACTGGGAGCAATGAATACATCTACTTCATCCCTGAAGATCTGTGCAATCTGACTCCTTAACTCGTGGGTGCGTAATAAGTCTTTTTCATATTGCACATAAGAAATAGTATCGCCAGAATGTAATTGTTTAGTCAGTAGCGCACTCAGTTTCTTTGGAAAATGGATTCGTTCAAAAGCTAAGCTCCGTGACATCTCAAAGGACATGATGCGCGATTGTATTTGAGTGATCTCATCAAAGCTTTTCGGTAGCATAAATTCGCCAACACTTCCTTTGGCAATTGCCTCCGCAGCATATCTAGCAAGCGCTAGTGCAGCAGTGGTTTCAGTATGGGCTGAGGCCCAATTGATTGTTTTGCAAATAGCTAAGCGTGGCTTATTGTGTAAATCCTGAATATTGGCTAATTCATGGTCACCACTCATGGCGGCGACACCGAGCGCAACATCTCCAATCGTTCTAGCAAAGCATCCCATCGTATCCATAGCTTGAGAGAGACTCTTGACTCCAGCCGTGCTAATTTTCCCCAGTGATGGTTTGTAGCCAACTACGCCACAAAAAGATGCCGGACGAATAATCGATCCAGCAGTTTGACTGCCAGTTGCCAGTGGCACCATCCAGTCGGCTACTGCAGCAGCTGAACCACTAGATGATCCCCCAGGGGTGTGTTTTGGGTTATGTGGGTTTGCAGTTGGGCCGCTCTTAAAGTTGGCAAATTCAGTAGTCGCTGTTTTGCCCAAAACAATCCCACCCGCTTGACGAATGAGTGCAATAGAAACGGCATCGGTACTGGGGTAATGATTGGTATATATAGGCGAGCCATAGGAGGTGGGAAGATCGTAGGTCTCATACAGATCCTTGACGCCAATGGGTAGGCCGTGGAGTAAGCCCTTGATGGCACCTTTATCCAGTTCTTTAGCCCGCATCAGGGCATTTTCTTTGCCCAGGCTAGTCCAAGCCCTGATGGTATTTTCTCGTTGCCCAATTCTGTCAAGGCAGGCTAACAGCAAATCCGTCGCTTTTATTTCTCTGCGGGTAAGGGCGCGTATTGCCTGTGAAGCGCTCAGGCTTTCTAGATCTTGCATTCAGCTATTCTACTTTTGGTGGCGTATGATCGCAATTCTCAATTTATAAACTCACCAAAATATTCACAATGAAGCAACATTCGATTAGAGAAGCCTGGCTGGAAGACGCGGTAAGGCACCTAGAACCCGTTTTTTCTAAAGCAGGCTACGCGATACCACCCGTTCGCGTTTCCTGCGGATTCCCCGCCTCTAGTAGCCCTAGAACTACCTTGGGGCAGTGCTGGCCTCGGGAACGCTCCGGTGGTGGCGTTAATGAAATCTTTATCTCCCCTAAATTAGATGATCCAGTTCAGTTGCTAGATACCTTGGTTCACGAGCTATGTCATGCAGTAGACGACTGTTTTAGTGGGCACGGTGAAGATTTCAAAGGCATTGCGCAGACTGTCGGGCTAGAAGGTCCCGCTCGAATGGCCCATGCCACTGAAGAATTGGTGGTTAGGCTGATGATGATTAGCCAAGAATTAGGACCATACCCACATCAGGCGATTGTTTTTCCACCGCCCCGACCAAGTAATGCCAGTCGCAATAAGGCCAAGTGTGGACAGTGTGGTTATGAAGTGACTCTACTCAAGCGTTGGGCTACGTATGGCGCACCAATTTGTCCAAAGGATAATATTCGGATGCAGGAGGCGGAAACGGAAACAATAGAAAATACGACGGATCACGATAGTGAATCAGTTAAAGATAGCAAGCCAAAGGCCGATGAAATTCGTAGGGCCATTAGCTAATCCAATAAGTAATTAAAAACACCAAAAATAAGAGACAAAAAATGAATGTAAATAAAATTGTGAAGAACCCAAAAATTGCTGTGATTGCTGGTGATGGAATCGGTAAAGAAGTGATGCCAGAAGGGGTGCGAGCCTTAGAGGCCGCTAATAAAAAATTTAATATTGGTATGCAATTTGACCACTTTGATTTTGCTAGCTGTGACTATTATTTAAAGCACGGCAAAATGATGCCGGATGACTGGTTTGACACGCTCATGAAGTACGACGCGATTTTCTTTGGTGCGGTTGGTATGCCCGATATTCTTCCAGATCACGTTTCGTTGTGGGGTAGCTTAATTCAGTTCCGACGCGGCTTTGATCAGTATGTGAACTTACGCCCCGTTCGTTTGTTGCCTGGTGTTCCATGCCCACTAGCTAACCGGAAACCCGGTGATATTGATTTCTTTGTGGTGCGTGAAAATACTGAAGGTGAATATTCCAGTGTTGGCGGAAAAATGTTCCCCGATACCGACCGTGAAGTCGTTATTCAGGAATCGGTTTTTACTAGACATGGTGTTGATCGTATTTTGAAGTACGCCTTTGATCTTGCACAAAGTCGCCCTAAAAAGCATTTAACCTCAGCCACCAAATCGAATGGTATTGCGATCACAATGCCTTATTGGGATGAGCGGGTACAAGCAATGTCTCAGAAATTTGCTGACGTCAGAACTGATAAGTACCACATCGATATTTTGGCTGCTCAATTTGTGATGAACCCAGATCGCTTTGATGTGGTGGTAGCCAGCAATTTATTTGGCGATATATTGTCCGATTTAGGTCCAGCATGTACTGGCACTATCGCAGTTGCACCGTCAGGCAGCATTAACCCAGAAGGCAAATTTCCATCCTTGTTTGAGCCAGTGCATGGTTCAGCTCCGGATATTTACGGCCAGATGATCGCCAATCCTATCGGCCAGATCTGGAGTGGCTCCATGATGCTCGATCACTTGGGCTACCCAGAGGCTGGATTGGCCATCTTTAACGCGATTGAGAAGGTATTGGTCTCTGGTAATTCATCATTGACACCTGACCTAGGCGGAACAGCAAAGACCGATGATTTGGGCAAGGCAATTGCAGCGGCAATCTAAATACAGATACCCGCTGATTTAGTTAGTAGTATTGAGAGGACTCCAGACGGGGTCCTTTTTACTTGCCTTGGCAATCTCAGCCAAAATCTTTTCGTGTAGCAGGCAGTCCTCAGTATTGGCCGTTAAGAATTTAAGATTCGTTGGCAAAGCCTTCATATGACCAAATGCATCGGTACCAACGGTGTAGTCA
>CAIKGX010000217.1 GCA_903827075.1 uncultured beta proteobacterium
GGAAAATGGGTGGCGTTCACTTGAATGATATTGCCTTTGGCATCCACTTCAAAGCCAGTGCATTCAATCACAAAGCCATGACGTAAACGTACGCGCCCACCAACTTGATCGCCAATGGGTGGATAGAGTCTGAAGAAGCCTTTAACGGGCTCCCCCATAAAATCATCCGCTTCAATCCATAACTCGCGTGTGAAATGAAATTCTCGATTGCCCAATTCCGGATGGTGTGGATGGCGTGGTGCTGAGCAAAGTTCACTGGCAGCAGCATCAAAGTTTTCAATGACGAGCTTGAGTGGTTTGAGAACTGCAGTTGCCCTTGGTGCTCTGGCCTCAAGATCGTCACGGAGGGCTTGCTCCAAGGTGCTCATATCAATCCAGCTATCCGCTTTAGATACGCCAATACGCTCACAGAAAAGGCGAATACTTTCAGGGGTATAACCCCTGCGACGTATACCCACTATGGTTGGCATGCGGGGATCATCCCATCCAGAAACCTGTTTTTCTTCCACCAATTGTAATAGCTTGCGCTTGCTAGTGATGGTGTAGGTGAGGTTTAAGCGTGCGAATTCATATTGGTGTGGCAGGGGGCCCTTAAATACACCCACCTCTTTTAATGAATGAACAATCCAGTCATACAGCGGGCGATTATTTTCAAACTCAAGCGTGCAGATAGAGTGAGATACATTTTCTAAAGCATCTGAAATGCAGTGCGTGAAATCATACAAAGGATAGATGCACCACTTACTGCCAGTGCGATGATGATCGGTATGACGAATACGATAGACCACCGGATCACGCATCACGATATTGGGGTGTGCCATATCGATTTTTAAACGGAGAACGTGCTCTCCATCTTGGTATTTGCCATCGCGCATCGCACGAAATAGCACGAGATTTTCCTCGGCAGATCGTTCGCGATAAGGGCTGTTTTTTCCAGCCTGACCAAAGTTGCCGCGATGGGTGTGAATATCTTCAGCACTTTGACTATCCACATAGGCTTTGCCATTCTGAATTAGGATCTCTGCGAATGCATAGAGTTGATCAAAGTAGTCGCTAGCGTGATAAAGATGAGTGCCCCAATCAAAGCCAAGCCATTTGACGGCATTCAAAATGCTATCGGCGTATTCCACATCCTCTTTCACTGGATTGGTATCGTCCAAGCGCATATTGCAACGTGCGCCTCCGTCTAACTTGTTGTAGTCAGCGGCTAGGCCAAAGTTAAGGCAAATACTCTTGGCGTGACCAATATGCAGATAGCCATTTGGTTCTGGTGGAAAGCGGGTAATGATCGCTGGAATTGCTTGTCCGCTGAGGTTTTTGCGTTGTTGGTAGGCCCCACTAGCTAAGTCATGGTCGATGATCTGGCGCAAGAAGTTAGAGGTTTCTGCAACTACGCTGGAGGAATTTTTGGAGGGTTTGCTATCTTGGGACATTTCGTCATTGTAGAGAAAAGCTTGCCCCCTAAAGAAAAAGCCCGCAAATTGCTGCGGGCTTTTTTCTTGAAGGCGATCGAGGGTCAATCCTCTTCAGCGAAAGCCTCTTCACGGGTTTTCTTAACCGCGGGCAAGGCTACGATCACGACCAAAAGGGCTGCCGCAATGAGTAGACCTAAGGATAGCGGACGAGTGATAAAGGTAGTGAAGTCGCCGCGGGACAGAAGCAAAGCGCGGCGGAAGTTCTCTTCCATCATGGGCCCGAGTACGAAACCTAGGAGCAATGGAGGAGGTTCGCAACCCAATTTAAAGAATATATACCCAATAATGCCAAAGGCCGCAGTCACATAAACGTCAAATACCGTATTGTTCACGGTGTAGACGCCGATACAGCAGAACACCAAAATAGCTGGATAGAGGAAGCGATAAGGGATCTTCAAGAGTTTTACCCAGATACCGATGAGGGGTAAGTTCAAGAGAATCAACATTACGTTACCAATCCACATGGAGGCGATCAGACCCCAGAACAGCGCTGGGTTACTGGTCATTACTTGTGGGCCTGGTTGAATATTGTGAATGGTCATTGCACCTACCATCAAGGCCATGACCGCATTGGGTGGAATACCTAATGTGAGCAAAGGAATGAATGAGGTTTGAGCTGCAGCATTATTGGCAGCTTCAGGACCCGCTACACCCTCAATCGCACCCTTACCGAATTCATGACTGTATTTGGAGGATTTCTTTTCAACAGAGTAGGCACCAAATGCAGCCAATGCAGCGCCACCACCTGGCAAGATACCTAAGACGGAACCGATAGTAGTTCCACGCAGAATGGAAGGAATCATCCGCTTCACATCTTCTTTCGTTGGCATCATGGTGGTCATCTTGTTCAAGAAGCCCTCATCCTCACCTTTTTTCTCAAGGTTACCCATGATTTCTGCGAAACCGAATACGCCCATTGCTACAGCAACAAATCCAATACCGTCACTTAACTCTGGAATATCAAATGCATAACGAGAGACGCCAGAATTTACGTCGGTACCAATTAAGCCCATCAACAGACCAAGAATGATCATGCCAATTGCTTTGATTAAAGAGCCGGATGCCAACACAACGGCACCAATTAACCCTAATACCATTAGGGAGAAGTATTCAGCAGGGCCGAACTTAAACGCTAACTGCGAGAGGGGGGCGGCAAACGCAGCCAAAACCAGGGTTGCAACGCAACCTGCAAAGAAAGAGCCCATACCTGCGGTAAACAGGGCAACACCGGCTCGACCATTTCTAGCCATTTGGTAACCATCGATCGCGGTCACTACCGAGGACGTTTCTCCTGGAATGTTGAGCAAAATCGCAGTGGTTGAGCCGCCGTATTGTGAGCCGTAGTAAATACCAGCCAACATAATCAAAGCAGCAATTGGAGGCAAGGCGTAGGTGGCTGGCAATAACATCGCAATGGTTGCGATTGGCCCAAGTCCAGGCAAAACTCCAATCAAGGTCCCCAAAACGCAACCAATTAAGCAATACAGGAGGTTTTGTAAGGTGAAGGCAGTCTCGAAACCGAGGGATAAATTAGCAAATAAGTCCATTTTTATTCTCTCGGTTGCTTATTGTTGTAGGAATACTGGCAGGAGTGGGAATTGAAGCTTGAGACCCAATACAAAGACAGAATAAGTAAAAGTAACTAAGAAAGCAGCGTTGATTGCCGTTCCCTTCCAGGTAAATTCTTTGCTAGCGCTAGCAGCCACAAACACCAAAACGATTACGGCAATTAAGAATCCCATTTTGGGAAGCAGTAGGCCATATAAGACTACGGCACCAGTAATCTGGGCCATAATTTTCCAATTAAATTTAGGAATTGACTCAATTGCCGCTTTTGCACCCATGGACTTAATTAGTATGAAAAGCCCCAAAAGGGTCATCAAAATACCCAAATAGAAAGGGAAATAGCCTGGGCCCATTTTGGCGGCAGTGCCCATTGGGTATTGGGTGGCAATGATGGTGAAGAAGAGTCCAATCATCATATACATGATCCCGGCCCCAAAATCCCGTTGGTTGCGAATTTTCAAGTTGTGCTCCTAGTTTATCGGCATGTATGCCAATTTATTTATTAATGTTAGGGGATTGTAATTCAGGATATGGGCACATTGCCTAGGGTTTGCCCTTGACAAGTGCCAATGCGATAATTATCGACATGAAAGTTTCCCAAATACGCCAGGCTTACCTGGATTTCTTTGCCGCTAAAGGCCACCAAATCGTCCCTTCCAGCCCAGTTGTGCCTGGAGATGACCCTACCTTGCTATTTACTAATGCGGGGATGAATCAATTTAAGGATGTATTTCTAGGCTTTGATAAGCGCCCGTATAACCGTGCTACCACTGCACAAAAGTGTATTCGGGCAGGCGGCAAACATAATGACTTAGATAACGTGGGCTACACCGCGCGTCACCATACCTTCTTTGAAATGTTGGGCAATTTCTCATTTGGAGATTACTTTAAGAAAGATGCCATTCAATTTGCTTGGGATTTATTAACGCAAGTTTTTGAGTTACCCAAAGAGAGACTTTTGGTAACGGTGTACGCTGAAGATGACGAAGCATACGAGATTTGGAATAAGCAAATTGGCATTCCTGCTGATCGCATTATTCGGATTGGGGATAACAAAGGTGCGCGTTACGCTTCTGATAATTTCTGGATGATGGGAGACACAGGTCCTTGTGGCCCTTGTACAGAAATTTTTTATGATCACGGTGACCATATTCCAGGTGGCCCTCCAGGCAGTCCCAATGAAGATGGGGATCGTTTCATTGAGATTTGGAATAACGTCTTCATGCAATTTAATCGCGATGAAGCGGGTAATATGCATCCCTTGCCTAAGCCTAGCGTGGATACTGGCATGGGTTTAGAGCGCATCGCCGCGGTCTTGCAACATGTTCACTCCAATTATGAAATTGATCTCTTTGTAAATCTTCTCAAGGCAGCGAAAGCAGCCGTGGATGATGCAGGTGGTGAGAATTGTGATGCAGCAAGCCCCTCCTTAAAGGTGATTGCTGATCATATTCGTGCATGTAGCTTTATTGTGGTTGATGGAGTGATACCGGGCAATGCTGGGCGCGGTTATGTTCTGCGCCGAATTGCGCGTCGCGCGATACGTCATGGTTATAAATTAGGTGCGCGTAAACCATTCTTCTATCAGTTGGTTCCCGCTTTAGTAAAAGAGATGGGCGACGCCTATCCTGAATTGCGTGCAGCCCAAGATAAAGTTAGCGAAGTGCTAAAGCAAGAAGAAGAGCGTTTCTTCCAAACCATTGCTAACGGTATGGAGATTCTTGAGGGTGCCTTAGCTGGTGGCGCCAAAACGGTAGATGGCGAAACTGCATTCCGCTTGCACGACACTTTTGGTTTTCCCTTGGATTTAACTGCCGACGTTTGCCGAGAGCGTGACGTAACAGTCGATGCCGAAGGTTTTGAAATCGCTATGCAAAAGCAGCGTGACCAAGCCAGAGCAGCTGGAAAATTTAAAGTGGCACAAGGCTTGGAATATTCAGGTAAACCCACTCAGTTTCATGGTTATGACGCCTTAAAGCTTGACGGCGCCAAGGTGACTGCCCTATATGTCGAGGGTTCAGCAGTGCCCTCAATCAAGGCGGGCGATGCTGCGGTAGTTGTCTTAGACAACACCCCTTTTTATGCTGAATCTGGTGGTCAGGTCGGAGATAAAGGCGAGCTTCGTAATGAAATCAGTCGCTTTACCGTAGAGGATACTTTCAAGATTCAAGCAGATGTGTTTGGTCACCAAGGTGAGCTGCAGGAAGGTGAGATCAAGGTAGGTGATACGCTCAATGCTTTGGTGGATGTTCAACTAAGAACCGACATCATGCGTAACCATAGTGCTACCCATATTCTGCACAAAGCCTTGCGTGAAGTGCTGGGCGACCATGTACAACAAAAAGGCTCCTTGGTTGATGCCAGCAAAACCCGTTTTGACTTTACCCACAATGCACCCATGACTGCAGCACAGATTCGTCGCATTGAAGATATCGTCAATGCAGAGATTCTGATTAATACGGCCACTTCTGGGAAGGTAATGCCATTAGATGATGCGCAGAAGACGGGCGCCATGATGCTCTTTGGTGAGAAATATGGTGATGAAGTACGTGTCTTAGAAATCGGAAGTTCTAAAGAGTTATGTGGTGGAACTCACGTTTCACGTACTGGGGATATTGGTAGTTTGAAGATTGTTTCTGAGGGTGGCGTAGCAGCGGGCATTCGTCGTGTTGAGGCAGTAACTGGTCACAATGCACTCTATTTCCTCCAAGATTTAGAAGACAAGTTGAATGAAGCTGCCAGTATTTTAAAAACGCATCCTGGTGATTTAGTGAATCGTGTGGCCCAACTGCAAGAAAGTTTACGCTTGGCTGAACGAGAATTGGATAAGGTCAACTCTAAACTGGCAGCAAGCCAAGGTGATGAATTGGCCACCCAGGCAATCGACGTCAATGGTATGAA
>CAIKGX010000218.1 GCA_903827075.1 uncultured beta proteobacterium
ATGCATTCCCCGACATGATGTTGACAAACACGTCTTCTAAATCGACTTTGCCCTCACCATCTTTTTTAATTGAGCCGTGCTGACTTAATAAATTTTCAGTGGTATCCAAAGCAACAATTTTTCCTTGCTTCAGCATCGCAATGCGTTGACATAAGGCCTGTGCCTCTTCAAGGTAATGGGTGGTGAGAACAATGGTGTGGCCATCTTGATTGAGGCGACTAATAAATTGCCACAAAGATTGGCGTAATTCCACATCCACTCCAGCCGTAGGCTCATCCAAAATGATGACAGGCGGTCTATGCACCAATGCTTGCGCCACTAAAACTCGTCGCTTCATTCCGCCAGATAAGGAGCGCATATTGCTATCCGCTTTACCGGTGAGATCAAGGTGAGCCATGATCTCCTCTACCCAAGCATCGTTATTCCGAATCCCAAAGTAACCCGACTGAAATTGCAAAGTCTCACGTACAGTAAAGAATGGATCAAATACGAGCTCTTGTGGAACCACTCCCAACATACGGCGCGCTTCACGAAAAGCACTTTGCACATCTGCCCCCATAATCGAAGCATGGCCACGATCTGCCTTTACCAATCCAGCCAATATAGAAATGAGAGTAGTCTTACCAGCGCCATTCGGGCCGAGTAAACCAAAAAATTCACCTGGCTCAATCGATAATGAAATATCGTCTAAGGCCTGAAGTGCTCCATAGTTTTTTGAAATGTTTTTAATTGATATGGCAGCGTGCATGCTATGACAAACCTAGCAATGCAGATACGCCAT
This sequence comes from uncultured beta proteobacterium, assembly GCA_903827075.1. Taxonomy (GTDB): domain Bacteria; phylum Pseudomonadota; class Gammaproteobacteria; order Burkholderiales; family Burkholderiaceae; genus Polynucleobacter. The sequence goes on from CAIKGX010000218.1 coordinate 782, forward strand.
AGACACCGGCCAATACTTTTAATTTCTCAGGAGCATGGGTAATGGTCAGCTGCTGACCATCTGCCTGTAATTTCTTTTGCCAAGCTAGTAAAACCGTAAGCACAGTAGAATCAAAATCCTTCAAACCCGAACAATCCACTGTTCTGAGATTTACAGAATGCATGAGGCCCTCTTTTTCCAGCTGCAAAACATTGTCTTGCGTAACCGAGGTGGGTAATAAAAAGGGCATTATTCTCGCAATCTTTAATTGGCTGGTTTTGCAGCGGCAAGCTGTTTATTGCGCTCTTGCAAAAACTTTACCAAGCCATCAATCCCGTTCTGGCTAATCTGATTAGCAAATTGATTTCGGTAAGCCTCAACCAACCAAACGCCCATGATGTTCATGTCATAGACCTTCCAACCATTGGCTGTTTTTTCTAAGCGGTAATCTAGTGGGACCGGATCCCCGCGACCCAGCACAACCGTTTTAACAACAACCTCTTTATCATCTGGCGCCGCCCTTAATGGCTTGAATTGCACTGTTTGATCTCGCAACTGGCTCAAGGCACCAGAATATGTGCGGATTAATAAACTCTTAAATTCAGCCACCAACTGCGCCTGTTGCTCGGGACTTGCTTTTTTCCAGTTCGGCCCCATCGCCATTTCTGTCGTACGGCGCATATCGGTATACGGGACAATTTTCTTATCAACTAAATCGACGATTCGAGAAATATTTCCTTTTTGAATTTCTGGATCAGACTTCACGGAGGCCATCACATCGGAAACGACTGCCTTAATTAAGCCATCAGGTGTGGATTGATCAGGTGCTTGGGCATTGACTGTGCCGACTGATAAAAGCAATCCCGTCACTAATAAGGTAAAGCACTTGTGGATCATTTTGTAGCTTTTCATATGTCCTCGATTAACGCTTTTCATTGGGCTTGATTTTAGCCTCTTCAGCACTATGCATTGAGCGATAGCGATTTACTCGTATGGATTTTCGTAAACAGGCATGAGCGGCTCTTCGTCATCACGGCCCTCATTAATTTGATATTCGCGCCTTTGGATATAAGCATCACGCATAAAGCTGTATTTATCAATAGCGGCACCATCTAATAAGTCACCCGCCTCATAGTAGGTATTACGGGCATTGACCACCCGCAAGCCTGTAATGCTATTTCGCAAGCCAACATTGGGGATGTACTTAAACAAATAGTCAGACTCCAAATCTGCAACTGTACCGAAGGTATCGCGCACATTGCTTGGACCAAAGAATGGCAAAACCACATATGGGCCAGCAGGAATACCCCAAACACCAAAGGTTTGACCCCAATCTTCCTTATGTTTTGGCAGCCCTCCAGGCGTTGCCATATCAATCAGACCGCCTAAACCAAAGGTGGTATTCACCACAACGCGCATCAAGTCGCTAAAGGCATAGTCTGGCTTTCCCTGTAATAAATTCTGCAAAGCAGTATAGATATCGCTGTAGTTGCTAAAGAAGTTATAGATACCTTCACGAACAAATTCAGGTAGAACAAAGCGATATCCAGCAACTACCGGTTTGAGCAAATAGGCATCTAAGCCTTCGTTAAATTCAAATACAGAGCGATTAAAGGGCTCCCAAGGATCATGGGGGGATGGTTCAACTCCGGCAGGGATCGATGCACACCCTACCAGCACCGCAGCCAAGCTCACTAATAAGAATTGTTTGAGCTTTGCCACCCCTAAACTCATTTTGCTGCGCCCTTATCTTGACCGCTATCTGCAGCCTTGTTGTATAGGAATTGACTAATCAAGCTTTCCAAAACGATGGCGGATTGAGTTTGTGTAATTTTTTCGCCAGCTACTAGCATTTCGTCAGACCCGCCCGCTTCTAGGCCGATGTACTGCTCACCCAACAAGCCCGATGTCAAAATCTTGGCGGAGGAATCTTTTGGAAACTTATAAATGTCATCAATGGTCATCACCACCGTAGCCTGATATGTTTTGTCATCAAAGGAAATATTAGCAATGCGGCCAACCACTACCCCAGCGCTCTTAACTGGTGCGCGAGGCTTTAAGCCGCCAATATTGTCAAATCGTGCCGAAACTTTATATGTAGGCGCAAATGAAACAGCATTCATATTGCCCACTTTGAGCGCCAGAAATAAAGCGGCCAACAAACCGATGGCAACAAAAATTCCTACCCAGATATCAATTGCACTTTTTCTCATAAGAGTCCCAGTTTATTCTTTCTAATTCGAGAACATCATCGCGGTTAGCAAGAAATCCAATGCTAAAACCGATAAAGAAGAGATCACTACTGTCCGGGTGGTTGCCTGTGACACGCCCTCTGGCGTAGGTTTAGCTTCGTAACCTTGATAAAGGGCAATAAATGTGACAGCTACCCCAAACACCATACTTTTGATTAAGCCATTTCCAATATCCGAGAACAGATCTACCCCACCCTGCATCTGCGACCAGAAGGCCCCGGAATCCACCCCAATCAAAGGTACGCCAACAAAGTAACCACCCATCACACCAACAGCAGTAAAAATGGTGGCCAATATAGGCATTGCAATAATTCCAGCCCAAAGACGAGGTGCAATCACGCGGCTTAAGGGATCCACCGCCATCATCTCCATGGCGCTCAGCTGTTCACCCGCCTTCATCAAGCCGATTTCAGCAGTTAAAGATGTTCCTGCACGACCAGCAAATAACAAGGCGGTGATAACGGGACCAAGTTCACGCGTTAAAGAAAGCGCCACCAATAAGCCCAATGCTTGTTCTGAGCCATAACGATTCAAAGTGTAGTAACCCTGTAAGCCCAATACAAAGCCGACGAATAAACCTGACACGGCAATGATCACAAAGGAGTGATTACCCACAAACAGAATTTGATCGGAAACTAAGCGGGGTCTTTTCAATAGGAAGCCTGAGCGCAAAATGACTGCAGCAAACATCCGCGCTGCAAGCCCCAGGCTTGTCAAATTGCGGCGAACAAAAAATCCGAGATCACCAAATAAATCGAGGGTTTTATGTAGGGCGTTCATGGAATTCTCACACCAAAATCTTCTGCCAAACTTTGACCTGGATAATGAAATGGCACAGGACCATCTGGCGCTGCATCTAAAAACTGGCGCACGAATGGATCCGTAGAACGACTCAGTTCTTCTGGCGTGCCTTCTGCACCAATACGGCCATTAGCAATGAAATAGACATAGTCAGCTATCTCGAAAGTCTCCTCAACATCGTGAGTGACTAATAAGCTAGTTGCCCCCAGGGCATTATTCAGATCCCGAATTAATCGTGCAGTAATGCCTAAGGAGATGGGGTCTAATCCAGCAAAGGGCTCGTCATACATGATGAGCGGAGGATCCAAGGCAATGGCACGAGCTAGAGCAACACGCCTAGCCATACCACCAGAGATTTGTGAAGGCATTAAATCGCGCGCGCCCCTCAAGCCAACGGCATTGAGCTTCATGAGGACTAATGAGCGCAAGAGCGCTTCACTTAAATCCGTATGTTCACGCAAAGGGAAAGCAACATTCTCAAAAACACTCAGATCCGTGAACAATGCGCCGAACTGAAAAAGCATTCCCATCCGACGGCGGGCAGTCATGAGTTGCGCATTATTCATCTTGCCAATATCTTGTCCTTCAAAAAGGACTTGACCCGACTGGGCAGTAAATTGACCACCAATGAGCCTGAGAATCGTGGTCTTGCCGCAACCAGAACTCCCCATTACAGCAACTACTTGACCACGACGAAACTCCATATTGAGTCCGGACAAAATTTGCCGCTCGCCTGAAGCATAGGAAAAGTTGACGTCCTTAACGGAAACAACAACCTCACCTGCGGCTTGCTTGCTCATGCTCAAAGGATTTAGCTGGCTTCCATTCATATCCTCGATATTATCGTGGCAGAACGGAAGACCCCATTAAATACTCGTCTACCGCCTGAGCGCACTGACGACCTTCGCGAATGGCCCAAACCACCAAAGATTGACCGCGACGCATATCGCCTGCAGCAAATACCTTAGAAACGTTGGTTTGATAGGCTTTTTGACCCTCTACAGTGGCTTTTGCATTACCGCGAGCATCTTTTTCAACACCAAAAGCATTCAGGACTTGCTGCGCTGGAGAGACAAAACCCATCGCCAAAAGCACTAAATCAGCCTTGATTTCAAATTCGGAGTTTGCTACTTCTGACATCTTGCCGTCTTTCCACTCCAAACGAACACCAATGAGCTTTTCTACTTGGCCATTTTTGCCCTCAAAACGCTTTGTTCCTACTGACCAGTCACGATCACAACCCTCATCATGTGAGGAGGATGTGCGTAACTTCGTTGGCCAATAAGGCCAAACCAAAGGTTTGTTTTCCACCTCGGGTGGTTGTGGCAGCAACTCAAATTGGGTCACTTGGGTTGCACCATGACGGTTAGATGTGCCAACACAATCAGAGCCGGTATCACCACCACCAATAACAACTACGTGTTTATGAGTCGCACGAATTTCATTTTTAAAGTCGCCCGCATTCTCTTTATTCTGAGGAATCAAGAATTCCAAGGCGTAATGAACACCAGCCAACTCACGACCTGGAACTGGCAAGTCACGGGGCTGTTCTGCACCACCAGTAATCACTACCGCATCAAAATCTTTCATCAGTTGATCTGGTGAAACCGTTTTAGCGGAATAGTTTTTTACTTCATCGCCGAGGGCTTCTTTACCAACGAAAACTCCAGTTTCAAATTTCACGCCTTCAGCCTGCATTTGCTCAACACGACGGTCAATTAACCACTTCTCCATTTTGAAATCCGGAATGCCATAACGAAGCAATCCGCCAATACGATCATTCTTTTCAAATACAGTGACATCGTGACCCACACGTGCGAGTTGCTGCGCGGCCGCCATACCTGCAGGACCACCACCAACAACGGCTACTTTTTTACCCGTTTTGGTTTTTGGTAATTGTGGTGTAACCCAACCATTTTCCCATCCCTTATCAATAATGGCATGTTCAATTGATTTAATCCCTACCGCTTCACTATTGATGCCCAAGGTGCACGCAGCCTCACAAGGAGCAGGGCAAATACGGCCCGTAAATTCAGGGAAGTTATTGGTTGATTGCAATACATCTAGGGCATTCTTCCAATCACTATGAAACACGAGATCATTAAAGTCAGGAATGATGTTATTCACTGGGCAGCCGCTGTTACAGAATGGAATCCCGCAATCCATGCAACGCGCACCCTGTACCTTTGCTTCTGCATCGGTTAAAGCGGCAACGAACTCTTTGTAGTGATGGAGTCTTTTTACTGGCGCTTCGTATGTTTCATCGACGCGCTCGAACTCCATAAATCCAGTGACCTTACCCATATTGAATCCTTAGTATCTTTTCTTAATATCTATATTGATTAAGCGGCAACAGTTTTGTTCTGAGCTTTTTCCCACAACTCGCCTAATGCACGCTTGTATTCAGTGGGAAGCACTTTGACAAAACGACCACGGGCTTTTTCCCAATCGGCTAAAAGTGCTTTGGCACGTTCGGAACCGGTATGACGGAAATGACGCTCAATCAAGCTCTTGAGAATTTGCTCATCAGTGAAACGCTCGCCACCATCCTTCACATCGATAGGTGCGTGCCATTCTAATTGCGGCATTTTGGCAATTTGCTCTGCGGATGGCAATACTTTTTCTAAGCTAGCCATACTGGTATTGCAGCGCTTATCAAACAAGCCATCTTCGTCGTAAACATAAGCAATACCACCGCTCATACCTGCAGCAAAGTTACGGCCAGTTACACCCAACACCACAACAGTACCGCCCGTCATGTATTCACAACCGTGATCGCCAGTGCCCTCGACGACTGTTGTCGCACCAGAGTTACGAACAGCAAAACGTTCACCAGCTACACCATTAAAGAATGCCTCGCCACCAATCGCACCATAAAGCACGGTATTGCCAACAATGATGTTCTGAGCAGTATCGCCACGGAACTCATGTGGAGCACGAACAATAACGCGCCCACCTGACAAACCTTTGCCAACATAGTCATTACCATCACCAACCAAGTCCAAAGTAATGCCGCTCGCCAAGAAAGCTGCAAAGCTTTGGCCAGCCGTACCATTTAATTGAATATGGATCGTGTCATCAGGCAAACCAGCATGACCATAGCGTTGGGCCACTTCACCAGACAGCATTGCACCAACAGTTCGGTTCACATTTTTGACTGGAACAATAAATGAGACTTTCTCGCCACGCTCTAGGGCAGGCTCGCTCTTCTCAATTAAAATGTTATCAAGCGCACTACCTAGGCCATGATCTTGCGTGAGGACTTGATGGCGAGGAACATCTTTAGCTACCGCTGGCTCAGCAAAAATCTTGCTGAAATCCAAACCGTGCACTTTCCAGTTTTCGATACCTTTACGGGTATCTAAGAAATCAACACGACCAATTAAATCATCGAATTTACGAATACCCAATTGCGCCATGATTTCGCGTACTTCTTCTGCAATAAAGAAGAAGAAATTCACGACATGCTCAGGTTTACCAGAAAACTGCTTACGCAACTCTGGATCTTGGGTTGCAACACCCACTGGGCAGGTATTTAAATGGCACTTACGCATCATGATGCAGCCTTCAACAACCAATGGTGCGGTTGCAAAACCGAACTCGTCAGCACCTAACAAGGCACCAATCACCACGTCACGCCCTGTCTTCATTTGACCATCAGCTTGCACACGAATGCGGCTACGCAAACCATTAAGTACTAGGGTTTGCTGTGTCTCAGCCAGGCCCAATTCCCATGGAGAACCAGCATGCTTGATTGACGAAAGCGGGGATGCACCAGTACCGCCATCATGACCGGCGATCACCACGTGATCTGCTTTAGCTTTTGCAACACCAGCAGCAATGGTTCCCACGCCAACTTCAGAAACCAACTTCACTGATACGTCTGCAGCTGGATTGACATTCTTCAAATCATGGATCAATTGAGCAATATCTTCAATTGAGTAAATATCATGATGTGGAGGAGGAGAAATCAAGCCCACACCAGGAACGGAGAAGCGCAACTTACCGATGTAATCAGAAACCTTGCCACCAGGCAATTGCCCGCCTTCACCAGGTTTAGCACCCTGCGCCATTTTGATCTGAATTTGATCAGCAGAACGCAAATACTCGGTAGTAACACCAAAGCGACCGGAGGCTACTTGCTTAATCTTGGAGCGCAATGAATCGCCATCCAGCAAAGGAATATGCGCTTCAACCACGTCATCGCCCAAAATACTTGCCAGGGTTTCACCCTTCTTAATGGGGATGCCTTTGAGTTCATTTACATAGCGATTTGGATCTTCACCGCCCTCACCCGTATTCGATTTACCGCCAATCCGGTTCATCGCAATCGCCAAGGTTGCATGCGCCTCTGTAGAAATGGAACCCAATGACATCGCGCCAGTTGCAAAACGTTTGACGATTTCTTTTGCAGACTCCACTTCATCCAATGGAATGGCTTTAGCTGGGTCAATCTTAAATTCAAACAACCCGCGCAAAGTCATCTGGCGCTTGGTTTGGTCATTGATGATGTTGGCGTACTCTTTATAAGTCTGATAGCCCTTCTCGGCACCAATTCGAGTGGAATGTTGCAATTTAGCAATGGTGTCAGGAGTCCACATGTGATTTTCACCACGAATACGGAAAGCATACTCACCACCAGCATCTAGCATATTGCTTAAAACAGGATCATCACCAAATGCAGCGGTGTGCATACGCAAGGCCTCTTCAGCCACTTCAAATACACCGATACCACCCACATTGGATGGTGTTCCCTTGAAGTAATGATCAATCACTTCATGATTCAAACCAATCGCTTCAAAAATCTGTGAGCCGGTATAAGACATGTACGTAGAGATACCCATTTTGGACATCACTTTTTGCAAGCCTTTACCAATTGCTTTCACAAAATTCTTAACGGCTTTTTCAGGAGATAAATCGCCAGATAAGCCTTTGGCCATTTCGGCTAAAGTTTCCATTGCAAGGTAGGGGTGAATTGCTTCAGCGCCATAACCAGCCAATAGTGCAAAGTGATGGGTCTCACGAGCACTGCCTGTTTCAACCACCAAGCCCACGCTAGTACGTAAACCTTTTTCAACTAAATGCTGATGTATTGCAGAGGTTGCTAATAATGCAGGGATTGCGACGTGCTCCGCATCTACTTGACGATCGCTCACGATCAAAATGTTGTAGCCAGAACGCACTGCGTCAGCCGCTTCTGCACATAAAGAGGCCAAGCGAGCCTCGATACCTGCTTTACCCCAAGAAGCTGGGTAGCAAATATCTAATTCATAGGAGCGGAATTTACCATTGGTGTAATGGCCAATATGACGAATTTTGGTAATGTCATCAAAATCCAAAATAGGCTGACTTACCTCCAAGCGCATTGGTGGATTGATATTGTTGGTATCTAGCAAATTGGGCTTTGGTCCGATAAATGAAACCAAAGACATCACCAAGTTTTCACGGATAGGGTCAATCGGAGGATTGGTCACCTGTGCGAACAATTGCTTAAAGTAGTTATAAAGTGGTTTGTTCTTATTAGATAGAACGGCCAATGGACTATCGTTGCCCATAGAGCCAATTGCCTCTTCTCCATTCATGGCCATTGGCGCCATCAGGAACTTAATATCCTCCTGGGTATAACCAAAGGCCTGCTGACGATCTAATAATTTCGCGATAGGACGAGTCTCAGTCTTTTCATCAACCAAATCTCCCTTGCTGACATCCACCTCATCTAATTTCACACGGACGGCATCAATCCAACTCTTATATGGTTTGGATTTAGATACGGCATTCTTGAGCTCAACGTCATCAATAATGCGACCTTGTTCCATGTCAATCATGAACATCTTGCCTGGCTGCAAGCGCCATTTTTGAACAATCTTGCTTTCTGGAATAGGTAATACACCCGCTTCAGAAGCCATGATGACAAGGTCATCATCAGTAACGTAGTAACGCGCTGGACGCAAACCATTGCGGTCTAAAGTCGCTCCAATCTGACGCCCATCAGTAAAGGCCATAGCAGCTGGTCCATCCCAAGGCTCCATCATCGCAGCATGATACTCATAGAATGCGCGGCGGTTGTCATCCATCATGGCATGCTGTTCCCACGCCTCAGGAATCATCATCATCATGGCTTGAGCCAATGGATATCCCGCCATCACCAATAACTCCAAGCAGTTATCAAAACAAGCTGTATCAGATTGACCTGGATAAATTAATGGCCAGAGTTTTTTCAAGTCGTCACCCAATACTGGGGAGCTAATCGCACCCTCACGCGCATTCACCCAATTGACGTTACCTTTCACGGTGTTGATCTCACCGTTGTGCGCAATCATGCGGTAGGGATGGGCCAATTCCCATGCGGGGAATGTATTGGTTGAGAATCGTTGATGTACCAATGCCAATGCCGAGATTGTTCGGGAATCTTGCAAGTCCTGGTAATAAGCGCCCACTTGATTTGCCAAGAGCAAGCCCTTGTAAACAATCGTGCGGGCAGACATGGATGCGACGAAATACTCTTTGCCGTGCTTCAAATGTAAATCTTGAATGGCGTGGCTTGCAGTTTTACGTATCACGTACAACTTCCGTTCAAGCGCATCGGTAGTCATGATGTCGCGACCACGACCAATAAAGATCTGACGAATAAAAGGCTCAGTTTTTTGCACAGTAGGAGACATAGGCAATTTCACATCTACTGGTACATCTCTCCAACCCAAAACTACTTGACCCTCTAAACGCACAGTGCGCTCTAACTCTTGCTCGCAAGCCAATCGGGAAGCATGTTCTTTTGGTAAAAAAATCATGCCAACGCCATACTCACCTAATGGAGGCAAGGTAACGCCTTGTTTTGCCAGTTCTTCGCGATACAGGGTGTCGGGAATCTGAATCAAGATACCTGCGCCATCACCCATTAGAGGGTCAGCACCAACTGCTCCTCGGTGATCTAAGTTCTCCAAAATTTTCAAACCCTGTGCAACGATTTCGTGGGATTTTTTACCCTTGATGTGCGCTACAAATCCTACGCCGCATGCGTCATGCTCATTTCGTGGATCGTATAAACCTTGAGCGATGGGACGAAGATCTGAATTCATATGTGTAGTCATAGTATTTCCGTGTGCCATGAATGGCCTGATTACTTTTGGAAGATCAAATATAGGTGAATACCCATACTGATGCAATAGAAATAAAATGAGTCTGTCCCAATTAATAATGGGAAGCACCAATATGAATTATTAAAAAGGGGACATAGTCAAAAATTCTACCGACGCAATTAAGGCCATCAGTAAATACTAAAACGCCTAAGTCACTGAATTCAGTGTGTTTATTTTCTTTGGACGACCACGGTGTCGGATCAAAACCTGCTCTGGATTGTCTTTAAATAGCTTTTTGGCGTAAATATCACTTATCCATGGTTTTGAGCGAATCAATGCTTCGGTGATTTGGCGGTCCTCCCAATGAGGGGCACCCTCCTTTACAAACCCAGACCAAGCCATTTGTCTTTCAAAAGGGGTATTACCCAACCTCCAAAAGTGTTGATGATCTACCAGCCAAGGCTCTGCATTTCCACCGATATGAGAAGCAAAACTTGTCCAAGCGCAATCTTGGGGGCTGGACTCAAAGCCTGCCCTCACTGGATTGAGCTCAATATAGCGCTGGGCTCGCAAAAAATAATCGGGGTCTATTAAAGACGAGCGATAGCGCCCCTCCCAAATCGTGCCCGAACGCTGATGCTGTTGATTGAAATATTGGGCATAGCGCCTACCCAAAGACTGCATCGTTTTCGCAAGTGAGTCTGGGTTCTGGGGGGTAATCAAAAGGTGGACATGATTGGGCATGAGGGCAAACGCATGTACCGAACATCCAAATTGCTTGGCCGCCTCTCGCAGCCAATCTAAATAGATTCGACGATCTGCATCGCTAAAAAATAAAATTTCACGATTATTGCCGCGCACCATCACATGCATCGCTTGACCAGGAATAATCGTACGTGCTTGTCTTGCCATTACTAAAACGAACTATTGCAGTTCGCGAACACCGCCATTAGTAGAAAAATCGGGCACAAACCAATCACCATCAAACTGGGTAACACCAGCAGGTACTTCGCGCCCCTGCTGCGGCTCGTCTCGCAGAGCTGTCTGCATATAAGAAATCCACATCGGCAAAGCAAGGCCACCACCAGTTTCACGATCACCCAAACTAGCCGGCTTATCAAAGCCGATCCAGGCGATTGCTACTACTTTTGGGTTGTAACCTGCGAACCACGCATCATGAGAATCATTTGTTGTGCCCGTTTTGCCAGCAATATCGTTACGGCCTAGTTTGACCCGAGCGCTAGCGGCCGTTCCTGTTTTAGTGACCTCTTGCAACATGCTATCCATGACAAAAGCCGTGCGTGCATCTAGAACCCGAGTCGCATCTTCTCGGGCATGGGTTGGTTTGGCCTCAAACAAAATAGCGCCTTTTGAGTCCATCATCTTGTTAATTAAGTAGGGATCAACGCGATATCCCCCATTAGCAAAGACGCTATAAGCAGATGCCATTTGTAGCGGCGTTACGGAACCTGCGCCTAAAGCCATCGTTAAATAAGGCGGGTGTTTTTCTGGCTCGAAACCAAAGCGCTGTATATATTCCTGTGCATACGATGGGCCAATGGCTCGAATAATCCGCACCGACACTAAGTTTTTAGATTTAGCTAGGGCATTACGCAAGCGCATCATGCCGTCATACTTACCGTCGTAGTTCTTAGGCTCCCATGCCTGACTACCCGTCTCCATGCTGCCAATCGACAATGGTGCGTCATTGACTATCGTGCTTGGTGAAAACCCTTTTTCAATTGCCGCAGCATAGATAAAAGGCTTAAATGAAGAGCCTGGCTGACGCAAAGCCTGCGTTACGTGATTGAATTGATTACGGCGGAAATCAAAACCCCCTACTAAGGAAAGAATCGCTCCGGTTTCCGTATTCATAGACACAAATGCTGCCTCCACTTGGGGAAGCTGCGCCAACTTCCAAACGCCGCCATCTGATAGCAGTCGAATCACTGCACCAGGTCGTAAACGTTTTTTAGGCTGAGCACTATCAGTAACAGAAGCGGAAGCTAATTTCATTCCCTCACCTTTGAGGGTGATAGTGTCCCCAGTAGAAATCATGACTAGCATCTCTTTTGGTTTGACCTCTAGAACTACACCAGACTGCAAATCATCTAGCTGTGGGTAAGCAAGCAGCGCATCATCAATGGCGCGTTGGCGCTTCACTGGATCTTCTGGTAGCTCGATAAATCCTTCCGGTCCACGATACGCATGGCGAAGGTCATATTCAAAAATGCCGCGGCGCACCGCTTTATAAGCGGCGTCTTGGTCTGCCTTCAAGATAGTCGTATAAACATCAATGCCCTGCGAATAAATCGCCTCACCATATTGACTAAAGAGCAGCTGGCGAACCATTTCAGATGCAAAATCTGCTCGGGTACTGAATTCATTGCCAAGCCCCCGAATATGCAACTCCTCGGCCATGGCATTTTTATAATCATCTGGAGTGATATAGGCTAAATCGCGCATCCGCTGCAAAATATATTCCTGGCGAATTTTTGCGCGTCTAAAGTTGCTTACGGGGTTATATGCAGAAGGGGCTTTTGGCAAGCCAGCCAACATGGCCGACTCTGCAATCGTGATGTCCTTTAAATCTTTGGCAAAGTAAATTTGAGCCGCACTTGAAAACCCATAAGCCCTTTGGCCTAGGAAGATCTGGTTCATGTAAATTTCCAGAATCTTATCTTTACTTAATTGAGACTCAATCTCCCAAGCCAATAAGACCTCGTAAATCTTTCGACTAAAGGTTTTTTCATTGCTAAGAAAGAAATTTCGGGCTACCTGCATAGTGATGGTTGAGGCGCCCTGAGATAAGTTCCCACGCAAATTGGTCAATGTCGCCCTCAAAATGCCAACATAATCGACGCCACCATGGGAATAGAATCGGTCATCCTCAATCGCCAACACTGCATTACGCATGCTGAGTGGAATCTCGCTAAGCGGTATTACCTTACGGCGCTCCTCACCAAACTCCCCTATGAGTACTTTATCTGCCGTGTAAATACGGAGTGGCGTCTTGGGGTTGTAATCGGTTAGAGCAGAAATTTTGGGTAAATTGGGTTTGGCTATTAAAAATGCATACCCCACCAGCAAAGTGAACACGACAGCAAAAAACATGCACAGAATAAGTAAGGCCTTGACGAGGGGATTGCTTCCGGATTTTCCATGCGAGGATGGCCCCGCTCTGTGCTGGCTTGGACGTCTACCAGTTGGTCGGTTAAACCGCTGATTGAGCGGTGGCTTGTCTTTTGGGGGTAGAGCCATAGAATCAAATTATAGGGGGATTAGATAATTTGCCGGAAAGCTCCAAAACCCTTGTTTTTCAGAAAATTGAATGTCATTTTCTGACGAGCACATCCGCTTCACCTGATCGCTTTTCATCCCCATAAAACGAACAATGGCGGGATGCCCTCACGCCACATTTCCTCACAATCTTTTGATGACATCCTCAGTGATCTAGGTGATGATCCCGCCATCCCTGATCCGCATGGCATTCGCAAAAATCCCAGAGCAACAAAGCCAGAATTCAGCGCCCCAATTGCACCAAAGCAAGGGCTTCTAACTGAGC
>CAIKGX010000219.1 GCA_903827075.1 uncultured beta proteobacterium
GGCTTCATTAAATCCTCAGGATTTCTTGGCTATTTGTCAGGCTTAGATTTTTTATTTGGAGATAGACCATGGAATGGTTGAAGACTTTGTTGGTCGTTTTGCAGGTAATTTCAGCCTTGGGTGTTATTTTGTTGGTATTGCTCCAGCAGGGTAAGGGTGCTGATATGGGTGCCGCTTTTGGTTCTGGTTCTTCTGGCAGCCTTTTTGGCGCTAGCGGCTCAGCTAATTTCCTTTCGCACACTACTGCAATTTTTGCCTGCGTATTTTTTGTCTGCACTTTAGGCATTACTTGGATTGGCAATAAAAAAGAAGTCAGCCCTGGAATTTTGTCTGGAACAGTTGCCCCTGTTGTTGCCCCCGCAGCAGCCCCAGTAGCGCCAGTTCAGGATCCAACAAAACCTGCGGTTCCAAAGTAAAAAAGTCGGACTTTAATGATATTTCACCCCTCTTTTTGGGGTGCTTAAGTGGTGCAATGCAGTAGAATTGACAAGTTTTACAAGATGCCGACGTGGTGAAATTGGTAGACACGCTATCTTGAGGGGGTAGTGGCTTAGGCTGTGCGAGTTCGAGTCTCGCCGTCGGCACCAAAATGTAGAATTTGTAAGGGTTTTTGCTCTAAATCAAAGCTGTATGTAGTGAAATAATGGATTACTTGCTGTTTTGTAGGTTTTATCAGACGAACGAATCAGGGCTATTTTGAATCTCGCTAATTACTTTCCTGTTTTGCTTTTCATCCTTGTAGGTATTGGGGTGGGTTTAGTCCCCATGTTCCTTGGAAAAATTTTGGCCCCTTCGAAGCCAGATGCGGAAAAACTGTCACCATATGAGTGCGGTTTTGAAGCTTTCGAAGATGCGCGTATGAAATTCGACGTGCGTTATTACTTGATCGCCATCCTCTTTATCTTGTTTGACTTAGAAACTGCATTCCTATTTCCATGGGGTGTGGCACTTCGTGATATTGGTTGGTTTGGTTACGCCTCTATGGTGATCTTCCTTTTGGAATTCATTGTGGGATTTGTATATATCTGGAAAAAGGGCGCTCTCGACTGGGAGTGATCGATATGGCATTAGAAGGCGTTCTCAAAGAAGGATTTGTTACCACTACTGCGGATCAGTTGATTAACTGGACGCGGAATGGTTCTTTGTGGCCAATGACTTTTGGCCTTGCTTGCTGCGCTGTTGAGATGATGCATGCTGGCGCATCGCGTTATGACTTAGACCGCTTTGGTGTGGTGTTTCGCCCATCTCCGCGTCAATCTGATTTGATGATTGTTGCAGGCACTTTGTGCAACAAGATGGCCCCAGCCTTACGTAAGGTTTATGACCAAATGCCAGAACCACGCTGGGTCATTTCTATGGGCTCTTGTGCAAACGGTGGTGGTTATTACCATAACTCCTATTCAGTAGTGCGTGGTTGTGACCGGATTGTGCCAGTGGATATTTATGTTCCTGGTTGTCCCCCAACAGCTGAGGCCTTAATTTACGGAATTATTCAGTTGCAATCGAAGATCGCGCGTACCAGCACGATTGCGCGGAAGGTCTAATTCATGTCAGATCGTTTAATTCAATTAGCCGCCAACCTAGAAAAAGTTTTGGGTAAGCGTGCGCGCTCGATTGAGATTGCATTAGGTGAGGTGACTGTAGTTGTCAATACGGAC
>CAIKGX010000220.1 GCA_903827075.1 uncultured beta proteobacterium
CTAAAGGCACTGCAATGCTTCCTACAGATGGCATTGTTAAAACTAAAGCTCTAGAGATCACCAAGAATCTACCGAGTAACGCTAGCGACATCGATAAAGCAAAAGCAGTTTATGACTGGGTTGTTGAAAATACTCAACGCAATCCTAAAACTCGCGGATGCGGTCCTGGCGATGTCAAGTACATGCTTGAGAACAATGAGCTAAATGGCAAGTGCGCGGACTTAAATGCTCTCTACGTTGCGCTAACTCGCTCTTTAGGCGTACCAGCTCGAGATGTTTACGGCATACGGGTGGCAGACTCTGCTCGCGGATATAAGAGTCTTGGTAAAGCAGACAACATCACAAAAGCACAACATTGCCGCGCAGAGTTTTATGCCAATGGCTATGGCTGGGTAGCAGTTGATCCAGCTGACGTACGCAAAGTGATTCTTGAAGAATCAGGCGGACTCGCTGAAAATGATCCTAAAGTTTTAGCAGCTCGCCAGTACCTGTTTGGTAGCTGGGAGATGAATTGGATGGCTTACAACTACGAGCATGATGTAGTGCTTCCTGGTTCGAAATTAGGTAAGGCTGGAGCAGTTTCATTCCTAATGTATCCACAGGCCGAAGCTAAGGATGGTCGTTTTGATTCATTGGATCCAGACAACTTTAAGTACGCCATTACTAGCAAGCTCGTCTCTTAGTTTTGAGCGTAATTCAAGCTTTGTCTTTGAGGCTTAATCAAAAGCTGACAGCGGGATATTTATTCATTCCGCTGTTTGCCTTTTGCCTACTTTTTACTACCCCAGTAAAAAGTGAATGGCGTCCAACACAATCCGTTGGGCTTACCACTACTCCACCACTCCAGGTCACCAACCTTTCAGGAAAGCCAGTTGAACTTACTAGCTATAAAGGTAGAGTAGTTTTACTGAATTTCTGGGCGACTTGGTGCGAACCATGCCGCGAAGAGTTTGATGAACTCATTCACCTGCAAGAAAAATATAAGGCAAAAGGACTTGTTGTCTTAGCTGTCAATCTTGCCGAGATGAAGCCAAGAATTTATCAATATCTAAAGAGTGCCGGCATTCCAGAAAACGCTGTAGAAATTTTGCGAGACCAAAACAGCCTCACGTACAAAACATGGAAAGCGCGAGGCCTACCCAATACTTTTCTAATTAATAAAGCAGGGCAAGTTCAGGCGGTATGGGTTGGGGCAATTGAAGACGCTGATAGCAATGCAGTGAAATTGCATATTGAAAAACTGATTAATCAATAATTAAAACGAATTAAAGAAGAAGGAAAAACCATGGAAATCAATCGCCGTAAGTTTTTGGGAACGACTGCCGCCTTGGGCGCTAGCGCATACCTGACGGGTTGCTCTACAGCACAACCCGATCAAGCAACCAAGATTGCAACACCCTTCTTCATCGGTAACCCAGAAAAAGTATTGATGCCTAAGGGCAAAGCTCCACGTATTGTTGTTGCCGGTGGTGGTTGGGGTGGAACTGTTACAGCCAAATACCTGCGCAAGATGTCTCCCCAAGCTGAAGTAGTCTTACTGGAACGAAACCCAGTATTCTTCTCTTGCCCAATTAGTAATAAGTGGCTGGTTGACATGGTAGATACCAATTTCTTAATTCAGGACTATCTACAGGTTTCCCAAAAATACGGATATCAATTCATTCAATGCGAAATCCTCAACATCAATCGGGAATCCAGAAGCGTAGTAACAAGCCAAGGTTCCATTGAATATGACTACCTCGTAATTGCGCCGGGTATTCGCTATAACTACGAGGCTTGGTTTGGCGATGACCGTGAAGCAGCAAGTGCAACTAAAGCACGCTTTCCAGCAGCGTACATTCCTAACAGCGAACACTTTAACTTGAAGCGCGCATTACATAGCTTTAAGGGTGGCGACTGGGTGATGACCCTACCTCCACCACCACAACGCTGCCCACCGTCGCCTTATGAGCGAGCCTGCTTGATTGCCTGGTACTTCAAGACCAACAAGATAAAAGCAAAAGTCACCATCTTGGATCATAAAGACGATGTGCGTCCGATTGGCCCAGGATTTAAGCAAG
>CAIKGX010000221.1 GCA_903827075.1 uncultured beta proteobacterium
ACAATCTCGGAGGCTTTAAAGACCTCGACGGTGGAATTCATATTAATGCCGCCCAACTTAAAGAACCGAGCAACGGACAAGTTCACAATGCCATTTGAACGAATGGGCGGTATTGTAGGATTGCACTCATAAACTAAAAAGAAGGTGTAGGAACCATTATTAATCTTGGCCAGAAATGAACGGTACCAATGATAAAAATTGGAATCTGTCTTAATGGTGTATTCAGCCGCCTGATTGAGAAGTTCAATCACCTTGTCTGCATCATTTCCAGAATCCAAATCGATTTCCAAAATACGGCGCGCGCCCATCTCGGTCATCTGCTTAGAGATATTAATGTAGTCCAGATTGATGAAGCGGCGGTTAGGAACTCGAACCAAATATTGGAGCACAGTTTTTATTGTTACCATGCGGCGATCCATCTGCACTATCTCGTAATATCCACCGCCATCACCCCTTACTTGAATTTGATCGCCAATACTAATCAAACCATCAGATTGAATTTGAATACAAGCAACAACGTCAGCGACGACTTCGCGCAAAACGTACACAATGCCGAAACCAATTGCACCTGAGGCAGCTAATAACTGACCAGCAGAATGGTCATATAAAACAATAAAAGCAAAGAGCCCAATAATTCCGTAAAAACCCAATGTGATAGCTTGCACCAAAATTGCAGGGACGGGATTTCCTTTGGTAGTTTGATTAAAGCGCACGACAAAATGGCGAATAGCCATATCTACCGTAACTGCAAATAAAACGAACTGGCCGACTGCCAAAAAGTCTTTCAAAACAAAATCATTTTTATCTGCTAAATCGCTAATATTCCAGCCCCATGATGAGCCATAGTGGCTATCTAACCAAAGACCATAAGCTAAATTACTGATTGCTAGCAACCAAAAGATGGGTTTAGGTAGGGCGAATATTTTGAGCGGGGTCTTCATGACAGGTGCGATCGAAGTTGTAAAAGAGAGTTATTTAATATGAGAGGCAGGGTCGCACTCTCAGAGTGGGGGCTAATAAACTGCAAGCTTGTAAGAAAGCTAAGATAACCCAACTGATTTCGAAGGGCAATGGATTTTTCAGGATAAGGCTTAGCCCATTCGTCACTGAGACGATTTGCTAATTCCACACCCCTGTTTGGCAGCACACTTGATGCGAGATCTGACTCCACTAACAACATTGCCAAGCAGTCGGTATGTGAAGGGGGCTTTATTGATAACCTATCTATCAAAGTTGAATATTGCGCATGATCAGTAGCCAAAATCCAAGGCTCCATAGCCCCTAGAACTAAATTGATATCCTGGAGATGAAAACCTGCGGCAGGCAAAAAATCCTTTAATAAAGTCAAACTTTGTACTTCTAACTCATATGGAACAGAATTGATTAAGCCCGGATGCCCTAAGTCATGAGCAACCGCCGCTAAAAGTAATAGGCCCTTCTCGTCCACTGAAGTGCTCCATGGGCTAGCTTTTAGCGCATCATGATTCCAAGATTGTTCATGCTTCAGTAAATAGGAAAGCATCAAACAAACATCAATTACGTGGCGGCGTGAATGATAGGCAGGCTCAGTGAGGGTCGATGCCATACGATCGATTTCAGAACCCAAAGTGAGGATCATTTTTTTATATGGGCTAGATTGAACTAGCCAGCTTTGCCACAATGCGGTATCGACTAATGCCAGGAGAAAGGTATGAATACTTTTTACCTCTCTCTCAATGGTGGCTAAAGTTGCCTCTAATTCAACGGCATCTAAAGCAAAAAGATTCGCATCTAAAAAATGGTTGAGGTAATCCTGAAGATCAAATTGACGCATTGTCATTTGTCAAAGACCACATGGATAACTCTCAGATTCGCCACGAGCGAAATGCTGAAAAATCGATGCATACCCATATTGAATTGATTTGCTTTTGACATCTAGGCATTTTATACAAATATTGACAAATAATGCCTAAAGCTAGCCTTAAAACACAAAACCCCCGCCATTTCCGGCAAGGGCTTTATGAAAATAAAGACACTACAAATGCAAAACTAAAAATGGGTGTTATTTACTGAGCTTTTGGATTCATACGATAAAAAACCAATAAATCATTTCTTCTGATTGGACTAGCCAGATCGCCTTCAATATCAGCTAAAAATTGAGCAAAATCTTGAGTATCTTCAAGTGAGGCTGCTTGCTCTGCGTTTTCCCATATGCCAAAGCCCTCAAGCACATTTTGCGCTTGATTACCAATAATGATGACATCATGAAGATTGGCATGGTGCGCCAATACTTCTTCAGCAAACTGATGATAACGATCGCATACTTTTTTAAATGAGCCTGGTTTTGTTTCTAATGACATATGACCAACGTGCGACATAGATTTCTCCAAATAGGTTTTAAAAGTAATACAAAAATCAGACTAGGTATGGGGGGTGTAGTTTATGAACTTACTCGCCCTTAGGTTGCTGCCAAGGCCAACGGCCATCAATCTCTAATGTCAGTGACCAACTTAAGAAACACCGAATCAACACAATAGTGCCCAACACTGCCACGCTAGTTAAGGTTGGGCTAATAGCTACTGTACGAATCACATCACCAGCAACAAGAACCTCAAGACCTAGAATTAATGAGCGAACAATTTGAATCCGAAATGTCTTATAGGCAATTTCTGTGGATTGCGTAATCAGGCCCTTAGCAAATTCAAACAGACCCCAAAGTACACCTAGAGACACTACAGCTACCCCCAAGGCATCCATGACGTCGCTGACACTTCGAATGATTTCAATTTGATTCATGGTTTCAGGATAAATAAATTTGGATACCGTCATAGTAACGGCTTTAGCTAAAAAGTAGTGGATAAAGGATTGCGAGCGAATCTACCCTGGAGGGGCTCTATAAACAGGGGTCTGCAGGCAGTCAGTAGGAGTGTGTAGTAAATGTATAGCCAGTAAACGCCACTTAAAGCAACGCTCAATACCTAATCAAACACCCCAAAACCTATCTGACAACTCACTTTTAAATGCGTCACATCCTATTAAATTGCCGCAGGTCCACATTCTGGAAATCATACCCAACCACCATACTTAAGAAAGGATTTCTTTATTTCACTTTTCTGAGTTGAGTGCAGCTTGCCCTATTTTTAGTGGTTAATACACTAGCGCTACAAAACTCCATCTCATCATTCAGAACATACCCCGTACCCGCCCCTACATCACTAGAAAAAGTGAGTGTTTTTCCGTCTCTATGAAACACTCCTGCTACGAGATTTTTTAAACCGTCACGCCATGTTGTTTCACCCTGGAAGGCTCCACCCTCTTGAGTAGAGATGGTAAATTTTATAATGGCCGCATCCTTTTTATTGGATAGAACTATGCGTGACTGCTTATCCTCTGTTCCGCCAGATGCGCTCACAGCAGATACCGCCTCCCATGTACCAATGATATTAGGGGTAGTCTGCGCATACACAAAGCTGGCAAACATCATTGCGGGAATAAGTAAGAGCTTTTTGATAATCATATTTTTGTCTCTTTAATAATATTAAAAACTCACTTTAACAAAATATATATTCAAGTTCTAGCACTTCAACTACTATTCAGTACTTGAAAATAAGCCTTTGAGCCTACGCTTCATTGGTGAAAACCCTAAATCTGCAGAACACATGCTTTGATCCAAACAAAACGAGGAATGAAACAATTAAGGTGTGATGGTGAATCTAATGTAAGCCAAAAAGATCACAATGTGCATCATGCCCTGAGAGAAAGTAGCTCTTCCAGTTGAGATGGTCATGATGCTGATAATAAAAGTTAGCAACAAAAAGACTTGAGATTTCGCATCCAAGCCTAGAGTCAATGTGATGCCAGTAAATATTGAAATCAGAGCGGCTACTGGAATCGTTAGTCCAACACTCGCTAATCCCGAGCCTAAGGCCAAATTAAAACTATTTTGCATCTTGTTGCTAGCCGCGTGACGAATGGCTGAAATGGATTCTGGCAATAGAACTAGGCCCGCAATCAACACCCCAACAAACTCTTTAGGAGCACCGATTTCATTAACAAAAAGTTCAATATAGGGCGCCAGCATTTTAGAGAGCAACACCACCGCTGTTAGGGAAAAAATGATCACAATCCCACTAAAAATAGCAGCTTTTAAGCTCGGCTTTTTATGACTACTGTGCTCTAAAGCCGAACCAAATATTCTGGGTGGTAAAAAAAGATTTCTATGTTTAATTGTCTGCGCATAAACATAGGCAACATATAGAGCAAGGCAGGCTATCGCAGCACCACGCAATTGTTCAAAACTGTAATGAGGGCCTGGGATTGATGTTGTATACATTGGCAAAACAAATACCAATACCGATGTAGTAATTAGCATCCCCAATGTGATATTGGTTCCGTCTACCTGAAAAATTGTTTCGTTGTATTTAAGCGCACCAATTAATAAGCAAATCCCCACCAAGCCATTGCAAACAATCATGATGGTTGCAAAAATTGAATCTCTAACAATTGCGTCACTTCCAGGAGATCTTGAAAGCAAAATACTAGAAATTAGGGCAACCTCAATAATGGTTACTGCGAGCGCCAATAATAGAGAGCCATAAGGCTGACCCACTCTTAATGCGATTACCTCAGCAAAATGAACTGATATCAAAATGCTCAAAACTAATGCGGCAATAAGAATGAAAGGTGTCAACATCATTAAGGGAGTGTATTTATATAATGAGAGGATACATTAACACCGTCTAAGGTATAGCAGCTGAGGCATTGCTCCCTAAGTCGCTGATTTCATTGGTGGGCCCCAGGACTTGAACTTGGGACCAAAGAATTCCGGTTTGTGTAGCTTTCACAACTCCCTGGACTATGCCTTCATCATATCGATTGCTCGACTTAGATGGGTGCCGTCTAGTCTCTACCC
>CAIKGX010000222.1 GCA_903827075.1 uncultured beta proteobacterium
GCCACCATTAGGACCGCTGATGGCTACCATCTCACCGGGTGCTACTTTAAACTCCACACCAATGAGTGCCGGATCCACATTTAAGGAGTAGCGGAAAGAGACACGGGCAAACTCCAAGCCACCCTCAAGACCACGTGCCACTAAAGAACTTGCTGAGCCCTGGCTCTCCCCTTGAATCTTCATCAAGCCATCAATCTGACGAGCGGCACTACGCACCCGTTCAATTCGAGTCATATTGGTAAAGACCGTCTGAATGGGTGTCAGCACTCGCCACATCAACATCATCGATGCAATCAAGGCGCCCGACGAAACAGTCTGCATAAACACCGCTGGCACGGTTGCAGTCACGATAAAGAGTGCAGACAGCATCATCACAAAGTAAGAAACCCCAACGAGCAATGAGGACATTTGCTCTGCTTTAAATGAGGCCATGGTGGCATTGGCAGAGATTTCTCTAAAGCGCTCTAACCACAAGGTTTGCGCTCCACACTCACGCACCACACGCATCTTGCTAATCATTTCTACCAAGAACTCATTGCGTTTAGTAGAGGCCTTACTCACTGCCGCCACTCGATCCCGCGTCGGCACAGAAAACATCCAATACAAAAATCCATAGATGGCAATCATGATGACAAATACCAATAAGGCAATGGGATTGATGATCGATAAAGCGATTAAGAGAATCAGGGTTGCTGGTGATTCCAGCACGGTAGATGCTAAAGGCCCTATAAATAGATCCCTGATGGCTTCAAAGCTTTGTAATCGGGAGGTTTGCGATCCCACTGAGGCTCTCTCAGTGTAAGCAGGCGACATCTTAAATACTTGCTGCAAGATCGTGGCGCCAAACAAATATTCGATACGGCCCGCAATATAGGACAAAATGCGTGCGCGCTGACGCATAAAAAAGAATGCCAAAGACAATGCAATGACAGATCCAATACCCAAGTACAGCAAAGTGTCTTCTGCACCGGTGGGAATAATAGTGCTATAGACCACCATCATAAATAAGGGGCCAGCCATAATCACCAATCCCGTCACCAAAGCAGAAATGGTCGCTTGGCCAACGAGTGGCGCAAAGCGCAACATCACTTTAAATACCCATGAGCGATGTTCGGCGACCTTGGTATCGGCTAACTCGTAGAAAAAAGCTTGACCCATCATGCCTAAATTGGGTTCAAGATCGACTTCACTAGATTCACTTACACCCTTACGCATGTGCTGCCCAATTCTACCCATGGCAATAAATCCAAAACCATCATCAGGCAAGAATAGGCAAGGCAATGAGCGCGCATCTAAGTCACCTAAAGCGCAATGCACTTTAATCACTTTGTAGCCTAGCTGAGCCATTGCATTATGAAACCCGGGCAAATCTAAGCTCTCAGTAAAGTAAGGTAAGGATTCTGCTACTTCACGCGCACTGCCCCGTGAGTTCATCAGCTTGAGTAATAAAGTTAAACAAGCCGACAAATCCGTTTCATTTTTGAAGCTGCTATTGACCGTATCATTTGTCCGCTCCCAACGTTGCGTATCTATGTGGCCGCGCTTTAAGGGGGAATCAAAATACTCTGCACTGGATATGGACTTATAGCTAAAGGGGTCTCTCGCAGACCCGGTCAATGCTACTGCTAAATGGGAAGCATTTTCTGCTGAAACGATATGACCACTTAAGGTGGTCACCTGACCTGCTTGCACTTCTGCTACTTTGCCACCACTTAAGTACCAAGTTTTTTCGGCTAAACGTAAATAGGATGGTCTTTGCGACACAATGACTAAAGTAATCTTTCCTTTGATGGCCTCAAGGAATCGTAAGAAAACCGCATCCCCTTCTGAATCAATAGTCGATGTAGGATCATCAATCAAAATGACATTGGGTTGATTAGACAAGGCGCGCACAATCGCAATACGCTGACGATATCCGGGCGGCAATGAATCGGTTGCCATATCCCCAACCGGTGAATCCCAACCTCGTGGCATTTTGGAGACAAACTCCCCAAGACCCAAGGACTTTGCTGTTGCTAAAGCTCGCTCTACTCGGCTGGCATCAAATACGCTCGCGTTATCCAATAATGAGCCTTCAAACATCTGAGTGCTTTGGGGAAGATACGCAATTTCTTCGGTAATTTTTCGTAAATCAATTCCTGAAATATCTTTGCCGTTGACTAATATCTGTCCTTCATTGGGTGTAAGCACTCCCGCCATCAGTTGCAATAGGGTGCTGCGGCCAGCACCAATATCGCCAGTAATCGCCACGCACTCACCCGCACCAATGAATAGATTCATGTGATCAAAAATCGGGGTTTGACTACCTGGAAATTGATAGCTAAGCTCCTTCAGCTCAATTGAACTGGGCACGACTTCTTGATCAAACGCTTTTACCGTCTCACCGTCATTTAAAGTGGTGCTTTGGGGAAAGCCGGGTAGCAATAGGGTTTTTGCCAAGCCATCCCTTAACACTTCATCTTGCTGGAACTTAGACCATATTCCACCTAAGCGTTGTAAGGGGGCAAGAGAGCGCATACCCAGTAAGACGCACGCAGCCAATTCACCATTAGTCAGATGATGGGTAATCACTAAGTAAGCACCTAAAGCCACTATCAAGGTGGTCATCAGTGGAGAAAATACATTGCCAATGCCTGAAGCCATATCTCCGGCATACGTCATGCGCGCCATGATGCGGGCACTACTCTCTTGCAGGCGCTCATAACGACGGAGCATTAAAGACTCCATCGACATGGATTTCATCGTATGGACATTACTCAAGGTTTCATTTAAGAAATTGTTACGCCTTAAATCGGCTGTTTTTTGCTCTTTAATGAGTTCAGGATCATCGCGACCCATCTTCCAGGTAATGTAGATAAAAATCACATAGCCTACCGACACCAGTAGACCAACCCAAACATTCAGAATGAAGATGATGATTAAATATAAGAAAGTAAATGGCAAATCCATCAATTGCTGGAAGGTCTGACCTGAATAGTGGTACTTCAGACTGGAAATGGATTTAAAGTTTTCCATCACCGTGCCAGTACCTTGACGCTCAAACTCATGCAAAGGTTCAACCAAGATCCGCTCAGCCACTTCCATCATGACCTTATGCTCAAAGCGGGCAGAAATCCAAGCCGTTGTGTAAGAGCGCGCTACGCGGGTGATCGATTCCAGGGCCACTGCTACACCAACAGTAATGGCAAATAAGCTTAAAGTATCAAAGGATTGATGCGGCAAGATTCGGTCATACAACTGCAACATCAGCAAAGGAAATGCTAGGGCCAATATATTGATCACAATGCTGGCAGCTAGAATCGATTTTTTCTCATCCGCAAATGGCGAGAACATACCAACCAACTTTTGCATTTCGGTCTCGTTGCGAATTTCCTTAACGCGCTCTATCAATACCCGCATCTCCACTTTGAACTCATTCCATTCAAATATAGCGCTCGCTACCTTAGCACTCCACCACACTTTGAGATGGGGAGACCAATGCTGCGGGTGGGCCTTAGTTGCATGCTGTGCAAAGTGATTCTTCGCGGAGTGTGGGGCACCGGCACTGCTATCTTCCTGTTTATTGGTCTGAATTATTTTCAGGAGCTGACGACAGAGATACTCCACATCTGACTTGATGACCAAATACAAAACAATGGCGCCTTTTTGAATAGCGTCAGCACAGTACTTCACGACAGCCCAGATGTGATGGATGATTTTCATGATTATTTACCCTCCTGTACTGCCGGAGTAAGGATAGGGGTGATCTCTGTGGCGAATTCACGGCTGACCATGGGTGATTCCAGCGCTTTTAAACCGCTACCTGGTAATGGGACGCCACTACCGCGATAACTCGCTTGACCTGTTGGGCTCACTACTAAGTCAGGCTTAGATCCAAATACAGAATCCGCACTATTGGCTTTTGCTACCCAACTAGCATCGGCTTGAGGCAAATTACCCCCACCTAAGCAAGGATCATTTTCTAATTTCATTCCGCCGCCAATCGCTTTATACAGATTGACTGAAGCAATCAGCTGATCGCTACGCGCTGTCACTGCTGCATCTTCAGAAGCAATCACAGTTCTTTGGATTTCATAAAGCTGAACATAATCCATGCCGCCTCGCTCTACAACCTTCGCACTCATCACCGCTAAACGTTGCGCGCGATTACGAGAATCGTTCAAAGCAGCGTAGGCTTGTGCAGTCAAAGCAACACCAGATAAACCATCCTCCACATCGCGCATGGCGCCAACCACGGTATTGGCATAACCTTCTAGCAATTCCACATTCTTGGCACTGGCCAGCTGAATTTGTGCACGGCGTTTACCGGCATCAAAAATGTTTTGCACTAGATTACTTGTGATGTTGTAAAACAAACTTTGGGGCATCGTCAGCTGAGATAGCAAGAAGCTGCCATACCCGCCGCCGCCCGTAATCGCAAAGGTAGGAAAGAGATTGGCGCGGGCAGCCAATAAATCAGCCTCAGCACCCTCTAAAGAAGCTTCAGCACGACGAATATCGGGACGTCGGCATAGCAAATCGGATGGCAATCCAGGGGCCACAACTGGAGCATTAAATTCTTCAACGGACTTGGATTTAATTTTGATGCTAGAGGTAGTGGTTCCTAATAGGGCTGCCAGGCGGTTAATAGCTCTTTCCCTTTGAAGCTTCAGACTGGTTACCAAGGCATCGGTATTGTTTTGCAAAATTAACTGCTGGGATAAATCAATCAGGGTCGCATCACCGAGTTGTACCCTACGCTCTAAGCCTCTGCCCACTCCACGAATCGCTTCTAGGTTGCGCTCACTCACCGTAACTCGCTCATCAAGCGAAACCACCTGAAAGTACACTGTCATGACGTCGCCAACCAAGCTTAATGCCACGGCTTGGCGATTGAACTCACTAGCCAATGCTTGTGAGAAGGCTGACTGCGTATCAAAGCCTTTTTTGCCCCACAAATCCACTTCATAATTGACTAAGGCGCCAGCCTGCCATAAAGGCTGACTGCTCCACTGTGAAGTATTGGCTGCATAACCAGGCCCTGGTGTTGGCCCTTGAATACCGTACCGCACATTGGCATCTAGGGTTGGGTACTGCGCTGACTTCACAATATCTGCTTGCGCTCTTGTTTGCGATACACGCGCGATCGCAATCCGCAAATCAAAGTTATTCGTTAAAGCCGTCTCAACAATAGCGTTTAGTTCTTCACTACCAAAGTCCTGCCACCACTGCTCTTTGGGGCGTGGCAACTGCTGATTAGATGGCGTCTTATATGTTGTTGGCAGCCATCCAACATAGGCTGGGCCGGTAGGGGGATCTCCTTCTCTTTGCATAAGCGAAGTACAGCCCGAAAGCGCTATGCTTGAGCAAACCAAATAGATCGGTAAGTGTTGGATACGAAATCGGTATCCACTTAAATGGCGAGACTTGAGCAAGACAGGAATCCTAGTTAAGACTGATACTCAATTAGAACGAACTTTAGACCTATAACCAATGGTAGATATATTCTTATTTTTAGCCTTTTTTTATAGTAGTTATCTACTATTAAAAGCAGTTCTTATCTACTAAAACATTCACCCTACTTCTGTAGATAATGAAAAAACATTCATTTCAATGAAGTTTGAGCCCCTTGAACCAAATATCTGCCTTACACGAATTTTTAAGCATTGGCGCTGCACTTTCTAGCGAACAAGACATTGCCCAATTGTTAGAGGATATTTTGCAAGCGGCAATGCGCTTTACCAATGCGGATGCAGGCAGCGTCTATCTGGTTCAAGAAAACCAGACGCTTACTTATGAAATCGTCCACACCAAAAGCAGAGATTTGCATTGGGGTGGAAAAAGTAACACCCCGATTGATACTTCCCCCATCCCCCTATTTTTAATGGATGGGGAGCCCGATCTCTCTAGGGTATCTTGTTACGCTTATCACCGAGCGGAAACTGTCAATATTCTAGATGCCTACAACGCTACTGGTTTTGACTTTAGTGGCACACGTCAGATCGACGCTAGAAATGGTTATCGCTCTGAATCATTTCTCACCATACCCATGAAAAATCATGAGTCTGAAGTGATTGGTGTTTTACAGCTGATTAATGCCATTGAAGCAAATACAGGAAACATCATTCCCTTTTCAGCATCTCATGAAGAAATTGTTGAAGCGCTAGCATCACAGGCCGCTATAGCCCTAACTAATCGCAACCTGATCGACCATCTAGAAAAACTATTTGAATCTTTTATTAGTTTGATCAATCAAGCGATTGATGACAAATCACCCTACACTGGCGGCCACTGCGACCGCGTTCCCGATCTCACCATGATGTTGGCCGATGCGGTAGATCGCTGTAAGGTAGGGCCGCTAAGCGCCTTTTCCCTTACCCAAGAAGATCGCCACGAACTTAAAATTGCCGGCCTTTTGCATGACTGCGGAAAAATTACTACGCCAGTACACGTAGTTGATAAAGCAACCAAGCTGGAAAAAATATTCGATCGAATTGAGCTGATTGAAACCCGCGCTGAAATTGTTTTACGGGATCTGAAAATTGCTGAAGCCAAGCATTTGATTACTGCCCAATCGGCTAGCGAACAAAGGGAGCAGTTAATTGCTGATTGCAATTTTTTAAGTCATTGCAATATTGGCGTGGAATCCATGAAAAATGAGGATATCGCTCGCGTCCATGAGATTGCTAATCATTATCGCTGGGAAGATATTTCCGGGAAAATCCAATCCTTTTTAACCGATGAAGAAATTCTCAATCTCACTATTCGAGCTGGCACACTGAACAATGATGAGCGTGTGATTATTAATCAGCATATCGAATCGACCATTACCATGCTGGAGCAATTGCCTTGGCCAAAGCATTTAAAGAATGTTCCTGAATATGCGGGTGGACACCATGAACGCATGGACGGCAA
>CAIKGX010000223.1 GCA_903827075.1 uncultured beta proteobacterium
AGATCAAATAAGTCTTTATTCCAAGTAAATACCCCATTAAAGAGATTCAGATAAGTCTTGTCCCGATTGAGTGGGCAAATATAGGGATTTTCAGTGGCAATAAGGTATTTTGGTCCCAATGGGAGCGCTATTGGCTGACCATCGTGCAGGAGACTAAAAGCAGTACTACGGCCCAAATTGACGTCTGGGTTATTTAACTCTATGCCCCTATTCAGAAATTCCGCTCGCAACAATCTATTGGTGTATGTCGGGTTATAGGTATGATGTCTATCAACCTCTTCAAAAGAGGCATTTTTAACCCTATCTTGCTGATAGTAATTGGCAAATATCATTTAATCTAATTATATGGTTCAACTCAGTTCCAAAGCTTCCCGCAGAAAGCCGATTGCGGAATCCAAAATCTTACTAGCTGGCCCAGTTAGAAATGTGGCGAGCAATATTCAGAATGAAGTCGAAACATTGGTTTCTAGCCTCGGTAATTTCAAAGAAATCCTTACTTTTGTCGTAGAAAGCGACTCTAGCGATGATACCGTGAAAAAGCTGGAGGAATTAAGCGTTCAAATTCCCCATTTTTCATTCATTAGCGCCGGTGAGCTAAGCAAAAAATACCCTCGTCGTACAGATCGCATAGCTTTATGCAGAAACTTGATTGTTGATGAGGTCAGCTCAAACCCTCGATTTGCTGATGTTGACTATATTGCCATGGCTGATATGGATGGCATGAATACTCTAGTTACCCCTGAAAAAATTGCGCAATGCTGGGAGGTTGATGAGCCATGGGATGTCATTACCGCCAATCAACTGGGTGAATACTACGATATATGGGGTTTAAGTCACCCCTATTGGAATCCAATGGATTGCTGGGAGCAAAAGCGTCACTTGGAAAACATTTTGGGTGATGTGATGGCTAGCAATATTGCGGTAGGCTCGAAACAGTCCCCTATAGACCCCCGCGCTGATCTGATAGAGGTGGATTCAGCATTTGGTGGTTTGGGTATATATACCCGTAAAGCCTTCTTGGCAGGTAGATATGCAGGAACCGATGATCAGGCTGGCGGGATTGATGTAGCTGACCATATTCCTTTTCATCGGGATCTGCGTCAGAAAGGCTTCCATATTTTTATTAACCCCGCATTAATCAATTGCGACAAGACTCCTGGAGGCGCGATCGAGGAGCTGCCACTACCCAAGCCTAGGGGTGTATTAAAATTGGTTAAGAATGTTGGGATCTTATTGTTCGGAAAGAAGCGATTTAATAAGTATCTTCAACTCATGCACACTCCCTAAATCTCATATTGAATAGATAGATTTCATGATATTGGTTACCGGCGGCGCAGGTTTTATTGGTAGCAACTTTGTATTAGATTGGCTTGCCAATCCCAATGCCGAAGGTATCGTTAATCTAGATAAGCTTACTTACGCTGGTAATCTAGCAACTTTAGATTCCTTGAAAAACGATCCACGTCATGTATTTATCCATGGCGATATTGGTGACAAAGAATTGGTTGCCAAATTATTAAAAGAGCATCAGCCCCGCGCTATCATTAATTTTGCTGCAGAGAGTCATGTGGACCGCTCTATCCATGGCCCAGCAGAATTTGTCCAAACCAATATTGTGGGCACTTTTAATTTACTCGAGTGCGCTCGGGAATATTGGAATAACCTTGATGAGGCTGCCAAAAAAGAGTTCCGCTTTCATCATGTTTCAACGGATGAGGTGTATGGATCTTTATCTGCAACGGATCCCGCCTTCACTGAAACCCATTCTTATGAGCCCAATAGTCCTTATTCGGCCTCAAAGGCGGCCTCAGATCACCTCGTGCGCGCTTGGTTTCATACCTATGGGTTTCCAGTGGTGACCACCAATTGTTCGAATAACTACGGTCCATACCATTTCCCAGAAAAACTGATTCCATTGGTGATTCTCAATGCGCTCAATGGCAAGCCATTACCCATCTATGGTGATGGTCAACAGGTGCGTGATTGGCTGTATGTGGGTGACCATTGTTCGGCGATTCGTGAAGTATTGGCCAAAGGTAGGCTGGGTGAAACCTACAATATTGGTGGCTGG
>CAIKGX010000224.1 GCA_903827075.1 uncultured beta proteobacterium
ACTAATACCGCTCTGCCATCTTCGAGAATTTTTTCCTCGAGTAGAACTAAATTGGGCATATCTGTATAACGACGCACATAGTCATCAAAATATTCAGTACGCTTAGTGAAATAGAACTCCTTCAAGATGACATGGCCCATCGCCATTGCTATAGCAGCATCGGTACCCTGCTTTGGATGCATCCAGATATCTGCCAATTTAGAAACTTCGGCATAGTCAGGCGTGATGGCAACCGTCTTGGCGCCTTTGTATCTCACTTCTGTAAAGAAATGTGCATCAGGCGTACGTGTTTGAGGAACATTAGATCCCCAAGCAATGATGAATGTCGAGTTATACCAATCTGCCGATTCAGGAACATCCGTTTGTTCACCCCACACTTGTGGGCTGGCCGGAGGTAAATCACAATACCAGTCATAAAAGCTCATGCATACGCCACCGATTAAGCTTAAGTAGCGTGAACCAGCTGCATAACTGACCATCGACATTGCAGGAATTGGGGAGAATCCAATAATGCGATCTGGGCCATGTTTTTTAATCGTATACACGTTAGCTGCGGCAATGATTTCATTTACTTCATCCCACGAAGATCGGACAAATCCACCCTTACCGCGCAATTGTTGCCATTCTTTACGCTTGGCATTATTTTCAACTAGATTGGCCCAGGCATCTACTGGTGAAGTAGCCACTGCTTTTGCTTCTCGCCACTGCTTCAATAGGCGTCCACGGATCATTGGGTATTTCACCCGGTTTGCACTATACATATACCAGCTATAGCTAGCTCCACGCGCACATCCGCGAGGCTCATGATTTGGTAAGTCAGGTCTAGTGCGTGGGTAATCAGTTTGCTGAGTTTCCCAAGTAACAATCCCACCCTTGACATAAATTTTCCATGAGCATGACCCAGTGCAATTGGTGCCGTGAGTAGACCTTACGATTTTGTCGTGCTGCCAACGCGTACGGTAAGCGTCTTCCCATGTACGATCTTCTCCAACCGTAATCCCATGCCCATTGGAAAATTCTTCTTTATCTGCAGATAAAAACTTGAGGCGATCTAAAAAGTGGCTCATATCAATCCTTTAATATTTTTTTAGCAAGGCATAGGTGCATTTTTACGGCTGTAATACCACCAAGTAATAACGGCGCAAGTAACGTAAAAAATAATGAATGCATACAAAGCGGCCTCAGGACCGCCAGTAGCAGCAATAGAAGATCCATAGCTCTTTGGAATAAAGAAGCCACCGTAAGCTCCCACTGCAGAGCTAAATCCAAGTACTGCCGCTGCCTCTTTATTAGCATCGCGAATAGCTTGATCTTTATCTGCCTGCGCACTCCCTGCGGCACGTTGGCGCTCCGTCAGGAAAATCACAGGAATCATCCGGAAGGTTGAGCCATTGCCAATCCCTGAAGTGGCAAACAGAATCATGAAAGCAATTAAGAATCCAAAGAACTCGCCGCCTTTACCTTGAACTGGCAAGTAGTGCAGAACTCCAAAGACACCTGCGCCCATTGCAATAAAGTTCCAGAAAGTCACCCGTGCTCCACCAAGCTTGTCAGCAAGCCAGCCACCAAATGGGCGCGCTAATGCGCCAACCAAAGGCCCAAGCCAGGCATAACTTAAGGCACTCACACCAGGAAATTGGCTCTTAATCAATAAAGGGAATCCAGCTGAATAGCCAATAAATGATCCGAAGGTACCTAGGTATAGCCAGCACATTAACCAATTATGTTTACGCTTAAAAATAATGGCCTGATCAGAAAAGGAGGCCTTAGCTTCTGCCAGGTCATTCATTCCAAACCATGCGGCGATAGCGGCGACTGCAATAAACGGCACCCAAATAAAGCCAGCATTTTGCAACCACATCGGAATGGGTTGACCTGCTTTCATCACAGTTTGTGATTCACCACCAAGAGCACCAAATACACCAGCAGTAATCACCAAAGGCACCACCAACTGAACAATGGATACCCCTAAGTTACCTAGGCCAGCATTTAAACCTAATGCCGTACCTTTTTGCGCTTTGGGATAAAAGAAGCTGATATTGGCCATTGAGGAGGCAAAATTTCCACCTCCCAAGCCACACAGTAAAGCCAGGAGGATGAAAATTTCATATGGGGTAGCCGTGTTTTGCACTGCAAAGCCGATACCAATAGCCG
>CAIKGX010000225.1 GCA_903827075.1 uncultured beta proteobacterium
CCGAATTTACCGCTCCATTCAGCACGCACTGGGTTGGATTTATTTCCACTATAAGTTTGTAAGCGTAATTGACCAAGCATTGGCGAACCAACTAACTTATTAGTAGGTTTTGGGGTGGCGCTTGCCCAATTGCGTAAATCAAATTGCAGATTAGTTACGCTTCCTGCTTTATTAAAGCTAATAGAACCAGCATATTTTGCTGAGCCACTCATTGCATTTGTGAGAGGGCTTAATTCCCATTCGAGATCATTGGAAAAATGCTCTTTGATAAAGTTGGCGCTAATATCTCCGCTGACATTGAAAATTGAATTATCTGACGCTGAATTCGCGCTTGATATCTTCAGGGAGCCACCAAGAAAATTGGCTGTTATATCTTCAAATTCTGGATTAGTTTCAGTGATGCGCATCTTCCCTTGTAGATTTTCCAGGGGGGGTTTATCACCCCACTGCGCTGTATTGCCTGGCAAGCTGAGCCTTGCGTCGACACTAACATCGTCGCTACCGGAGAGAGGAATTTTTAATCCTAGCTTGATACTGACTGGCCCGGAAATAGATAAATTCTTAGCTAAGCTTGGCTGTTTTTTACCAACCGGAGATGCAAATACATATTCCAGAATGTCTGGCGCAGCACCATCAACCACCCCATTAATTAATAGCATCAGCTGTTTAGCGCTGACATTAGGTATCTCAGAGCGAACGTTTGAGAGTGCCACTTTCTTATAGCTTGCTCTATCAATAGCAACCTGAAGATGGGATTTCTCCATATCTATCGTGCCACTCACATTATTCAATGCTGGCCATACACCCTGATCAATAGTGAGTAGGGGTGAGGGTTTAAAAGTAGCCCCAGAAATGGGAAGATGTACTGAAAGTTCACCAACCTGACCTTTGGGGTAGGGCGCTTGGTTTGGGTCGCCCTTGATGTGGAGTGTGCCATTTTGAATAGTCCCACCCTCAAATGCTTTCTTTAAATATTGGCGACTTTCTGAGCTCATGCCAACAGGCAGGTAGCGGTGCGCGCTGACTAATTTGGCTGTAGCAAAATTCATGTCCAGCGTCATGAGATCAGCCTGTTTTGGACCTGAAAGTAAGTAGCTCAGATTCAGACTCGTCGAGATCTCTGGATTGCTGAGATCAAGTTTTTTGGCGGTGATGAGCCACCCCCCTTTTTGCTTAACCCAAGTGAGACTGCCTTTTGCTCGATCTAACGTGATTTGTGGATCAGATAAAAAATCAGCCATTTCAATTTCGAGATCTTTTGAATCCAGCGTGAAGCTACCTTGTTTTTGATTGCTGGAAAGATTGCCAGATAAATGGGAAATCGTAGGTATGGATTTATTGATGCCTATAAAACTAACGTCACTCAATGTAGCGCTGACTGTGAAATCCAATTTATTGGGGTCAAACCAAGATCCGGGTATAGGTAATGTCGCAAGCGCCGATTTACTTTCAGCCCAATTGAGCTCTACATTTCGGAGCTCACCATCGGCCTGGGATAACTTAATCCACTGTCGCACCTTCTTTGGGAGGGGGAGGTTGAGTGCAAAGACTGAAATATCTTCAATCAATATCTTGGGAGAAGAGAAGCCAAATTCTTTAATTTCTCCACCAGTTTCAGGCGGACGCCAGCGGAAAGTCATCGGACTTAATTTTTCAAGTGGCTTTGTGCTTGGGCTACCAAATTCTCTCCAGGCCAGTGTTTGTGTGCTCACCGAGAGAAGGTCGCCATCCACCTCTTGAACTAGGTTGGTTTCTAGTCTGCCAAACTCAATTGGATCTTCGCCCTTATTAAGTTGAAAAATTAACTGATCTGCTATTAAAGAGAGTTGACCGCCATCCGCCTTACCACTATCCAGATTAAGCTTTCCTTTGGAGCTTAAATTGCCCTCCAGGGTGTTTAGTGGAAGTGCAAAGTCTTTTGCAAACTGGGAGAGATTAAGGGTGGAAAAATCCCATGAAATATTCCCGACCCAGTCCCGCCAATTACCAGCTTGCCCGCTAAGACGATGAACAAAGTCTGCGCTTATTTGAATGGGAGCCTTGCTCCAAGGGGTTGTTGTCGTGAGCACGCCTCGGTGATTGCGAATTCCGTTTTCAAAGTGAAAGCTTTGAATATCAATAGAGGTTTTTAGTTTTTTACTTTTCTGATCATCCCAAAAAATTTGCGCATGATTGATTTGAATATCATTTTGATCAAGCAACCAGTTGCCAGAAGAGTAGTCATCGGATTTGCTTTGAATGGGAATACCAGCAACAGAGATGACCCCCTTGGTATCCCGCTGCGCATAAATTTGCGCATTATCAAAGGTGATCTCATGAAAATAAGGCGCGAGATGATAGAAGGAAACCCAGCTTAATTGACCGCTAATTTTCTGAATGAATAAGGGTGATGGCGTTTTATCGGACGTATTGAATTTGAACCCTTGAATTTCAAAGCTTGGGCGTATACCAGTCCATGACACTTGCACCTCATCCATGGTGATATTGGCCCCTAGGCGCGCACTCATCAATTTTTCTAAGGAGGACTTGGATTTTTCAATCTGAGGCCAAAGTACAAAACGGACGCCGATGTGACCCAATATAAAGAACGCAATTACCACTCCAGCCAGAATCAAGGCGCGCTTACGCCAACGATCGCCAGGGCCTGGGGGACGTTTTTGAAACACGCTCTGCAGGCGAGTCGGAATCAGGTTTCGAAGCATGACCTCTATTATCCGTCAGCCATCAGTTGATCGCCAAGCACTCCCCTGACAGCCTAGAGACGGATTAAGATGGAGAAATGACGGATTTTTCCAGACGAATTGAGATCTTAAGGCGGCATTCCACTTATGCACAGCGTTGGCTCAACGCGCAGCCTAGCTGGGTTGACTGGCTAGAGGGCTGCGGCGATCGAAAGATCGATTTAGGTGGAATTCGGGACCTTTTGGCTCCCTCCCAATCTGCTCAGGCCATGGAGGATCATGATGAGTCCCGGTTTATGGCTGAGCTCCGATTAGCCCGTCAGCGCTTGATGTTGTGGGTGGCCTTTCGAGATCTCAACAGCCTGGCCGATTTAGATGAGGTAACCCATGCCCTCAGTTATTTTGCGCAGGAGGCGGTTGCCTTATCGATTGCTTATATTCGTGAGGATCTAAAGCAGCGCTATGGCTTGCCATGGAGCGTGCCTAATGATGCTGAAATGCCCTTAATGGTTGTGGGGATGGGTAAGTTAGGTGGTTTCGAGCTTAATCTCTCCTCGGATATAGACCTCGTTTTCTTATACGAGCATGAGGGTGAGACCCAGGGGGCGCCCAAAAGTTTGTCGTATCACGAATGGTTTACGCGTATGGGCAAGCGTTTAATTAAGCTTTTAGCTGAGCATGATGCAAATGGATTCGTCTTTCGGGTCGATATGCGTTTAAGGCCCAATGGTGATTCAGGGCCATTGGCGTGCAGTCTAGATATGTTGGAAGAATATTTATTGGTCCAAGGCCGAGAGTGGGAGCGCTATGCCTGGATTAAAGGCAGATTGATCGCGCCATTGCCAGAATCTCCGGCATTTGCCTACTGTGAAAAAGAGTTAAATCACCTCATTCGTCCTTTTGTGTATCGCCGTCATTTGGACTACGGGGTCATCGCCTCCATTCGGGATCTGCATTCTCAGATTCAGCATGAAGCTGAAAAACGGTCTTCTCATCACCAAGGTCGATCAAAAGACATCAAGTTAGGGCGTGGCGGTATTCGGGAGATTGAATTCTTGGCGCAAATGTTTCAATTGATGCGCGGGGGAACGGACCCCCGTTTTCGCATTCGGCCAACATTAGCAGTTTTGGATCTCATTAAGCAACAAGGGAGCTTGCCAACGGCGGAAGTCGATACATTACAAACTGCCTATATTTACTTACGACGTTTAGAACATCGAATACAAGTCTGGGAAGACCAACAAACGCATTACTTGCCTGAAGATGAAGGTGCGCGTAACCGATTAGCTCTGAGCATGGGTAGCACCGATTTACCTTGCTTTCTTTCCGATCTTGAAAAGCACCAATCCGCAGTAGCCGAGCTTTTTGAAAAAGCGTTTGTTCTAGACGATAGTGCGCGTCTCGATTTGGCAGCGATAGCTATCGATTGGGAGCCAGATCCAGAATGTTTCCCTGAATCACTTAATCGCTGGCGCTCTTGGTCGGAGAGTTCAAAACACAAGCTACTTCCAGAAAAAAGCCGCTTAATTTTTAACAATCTGATTCATAAAGCGGCTGACATATTGCAGGGGGAGTTCGCTCACTGCAGTAACGCAGACGCTACATTAATTCGATTTTTCGATTTGCTTGAAGCCATTGCCAGGCGTAGCGCCTATCTATCTATCTTGTCTGAGTACCCCAAAGCGCTATTAAACATATTAGCTTTGTTGGGAGCATCCCAATGGGGCGCGCAGTATTTGACAAGACACCCGCATCTGCTTGACCATTTATTGAACTCCAACGCAGAGACTGCTTTGATTGAGCATCCAGAGCAATACTGGAAAGAAGTTAAAGCGACATTAGATATGCGCTTAGATGATGCGATGGCTCATGGTGATGGGTCTGAGCAAGCGATGGATATTTTGCGGGTCACCCACCATACGGAAACCTTCATTACGCTATTGGCTGATTTGGGTATTGGGGTAGAGCAGGCGCTTTCAGTTGAAAAAGTCAGCGATCACCTATCTGCTTTGGCAGATCTGATTTTGCAGACGACTTTGGATCGAGTATGGCCAAGTGTGGCGCAGAAGTTTGATTTAGGTGAGGTACTAGACCCTCCATTTGCCATCATTTCTTATGGAAAATTGGGAGGCAAAGAATTGGGTTACGCCTCCGACTTGGACTTGGTATTTTTATATGAGGCGGCAGAGAGTGATTTTGCTGCGCAAGAAACCTATGCCCTTTTGGCTAAGCGCATGATTAATTGGTTGACGACCTATACCTCTGCCGGCAGTTTATTTGAAATTGATACCCGTTTACGTCCCAATGGTTCAGCGGGATTCTTGGTTACCAATGCAGATGCCTTTAAAAAATATCAGTTGCGCGAGGGTGACAACACTGCTTGGGTTTGGGAGCATCAAGCCCTGACGCGTGCGAGATGTTCTGCGGGGAACTTACAGGTAGGATTGATATTTGACAAGGTTCGCTTTGAGGTATTAAGTCAGAAGCGCGATATTGTCCAATTGCGCAATGAGATTTTAGAGATGCGTCGCAAGGTACATGCAGGTCATCCTAACCATGGTGGCGAGTTTGATTTGAAGCATGATGCCGGCGGTATGGTGGATATTGAATTTATAGTGCAGTTTTTAGTCTTGGCTTATTCACATCAATATAGCCAGTTGATCGCTAATTTAGGAAATATTGCATTGCTTCGAATTGCAGCAGAGGTAGATCTCATTGATGCCCATTCGGCAACTACAGTAGCTAATGCCTATCGGATACTCAGATCTCGTCAGCATCGTTTGCGTTTAGATGGTGCAGAGAAAACCCGAGTAGATATCGAGTCCGAATTGGAGTTGATACAGGCGAGAGAAGCAGTGCTGAGTTTGTGGCAGGAAATCTTTAAAGCGTCATCCGATATTTAATCTTCATCATCAGATAAAATCTGCTAGGTTTAGTTTTGTTCGAGTAATTCCCGGGCATGACGTCGGGTTGTGTCTGTTATGGTGGCACCACCCAGCATGCGGGCAATCTCTTCTACGCGCTCAGATCTGCCAAGCGGTATGACTTGTGACAAGGTTTTATCGGCTGATTGTGATTTACTGACTTTTAAATGATGGTTACCTTGGGCGGCAACCTGAGGCAAGTGAGTGACGCATAAAATTTGATGCGATTCACCTAGTTGCCGCAATAATTGACCTACAGTCTCAGCCACAGCGCCGCCAATGCCTGCATCCACTTCATCAAATATGAGGGTTGGCGTGAATGATGCCTTGCTAGTAATGACGCTGATGGCTAGGCTGATACGTGCCAACTCACCGCCTGAAGCTACCTTGGACAATGGACGTGGAGTGCTGCCAGCATGACCAGCCACTAAAAACTCAATTTGCTCAAGGCCATTAGATCCGCCCTCATTCATCGGAATTAAGGCAATCTCCAATTGACCGCCAGCCATAGAGAGTTCTTGCATGGCATCAGTGACTAGTTGCCCTAATTCAATTGCTGCTTTGCTACGCTTTTGTGAGAGTTGTTTAGCTAATTTAAGATAACCTGCTTCCTCTTGTTTTACTTTTTCGCGTAAAGCTTCAATATTTTGTGAGGCCGTCAATGCATCTAGACGCTCACTTGTAGCAATGAGTAATGCTGGTAATGCATCCGCTTCAATACGATATTTTCTGGCGGCACTATGCAGTGCTTGCATACGCTCTTCGACTTGTTCTAGGCGAGCAGGATCAAGCTCTAGTTTTTGTAAATACCGATTGAGGCTATGTACGGCTTCATCAATTTGGATTTGTGCAGTTTCTAGGGCTTGGCTAATATCCATTAGTGCTGAATCATGCTCAGCTAAAGCGCTCATGCTGGTGCTAGCTTTGGATAGCGTTGACTCTACAGAGTTTTCCGCGTCACTTAAAACATCAATTGCTTCTTGGCAGCCCGTAATAATTTTGGCGCCATTGGCTAAGCGGGCATGCTCGCTTTGAATATTGACCCATTCACCTTCTTGTGGCGATAAATCTGTTAATTCTTCTAATTGCCACTCAAGACGCTCACGTTCGCGTTCAATATCTTGGCCAGCATTTTCGGCTTGCTCTAAACGACGACGTGAGTCACTGAGCGCTTTGAAGGATTGGCTCACTTCGGTAGCTAGTGTCATGAGATTGGCATGGCGATCCAGTAGCTCTCGTTGCGCCCCACCTTTGAGCAAAAGTTGATGGGCGTGTTGCCCATGAATATCTACCAGCTGATCGCCAGCTTCACGGAGTTGGATCAAGGTTGCCACGCTGCCATTAATGAAGGCACGACTTCGACCATTGCTTTCTACGATTCTTTTCAGTAAGAGACTTTGCCCATCATCTTCAACCGGAAAGCCTTGCTCATCTAACCATTGACTAAAGTGATGGATTTGCTCTGCATCTACTTTAAAAAGCGCGCTAATCTCAGCGCGATGACTTCCTTCGCGAATTTGGCTGCTGTCAGCGCGTTCGCCGAGCACCAAGCCAAGGGCATCTAACAAAATGGATTTACCGGCACCTGTTTCACCGGTGAGGACTGTAAAACCAGAAGCAAAATCTAGCTCTATTTGATCAACAATGACAAAGTCACGGAGTGTAAGGGTTTGAAGCATGTATTAGCGTATCGAACTATTTGACATCAGAATGTCGATGGGTACTCATTCCAATGTAGCTTCTCGCGCAAGGTTTTGTAATCACTATGGCTGCGAGGATGCAAGAGGGTGATGAATTTGTCAGACTGACTAACTTCAATCGTATCGCCAGTTTGCAGGTCAGTTTGAGATTGCATATCAAAGTTCACAATCACCTCTCTGCCATCCACCACTTCAATGCTGATCACGACATCTTGAGGTAATACGATAGGGCGATTGGAAAGCGAATGAGGGGCGATAGGGGCTAATATGATGCCTGCTACCCTAGGATGCAGGATGGGACCACCAACCGAGAGTGCATATGCTGTAGAGCCCGTAGGGGTTGATACGATCAGTCCGTCAGAGCGCTGGTTATACATAAAAGAGCCGTTGACTCGAACAGCCAGCTCAACCATCCCTGAAATTCCGGATCGGTTTACGACCACATCGTTTAAGGCCAGTGCGCGGTTAATTTCTTTCCCCTTGCGCATCACTACCGCATCGAGCAGTGTTCTAGTATCGGCCTCGTAGTCTCCCGTAATGATTTTTGGAAGAATGGTCTGCACCTCTTGAATGGGAATATCGGTCATATAACCCAAGCGGCCCATATTAATTCCGACCAAAGGCACAT
Source organism: uncultured beta proteobacterium (assembly GCA_903827075.1). Classification (GTDB taxonomy): domain Bacteria; phylum Pseudomonadota; class Gammaproteobacteria; order Burkholderiales; family Burkholderiaceae; genus Polynucleobacter. Next base: position 7,934 of record CAIKGX010000225.1, read on the forward strand.
TGCTACCCGCAAGCTGACGTCCGATACCCAACATCGTTCCATCGCCACCTAATACGACTACCAAATCAATCTCATTGGAAAACTCTTCCACCCGCTTCGTGGGGTAGTCAGAAAGCCCTAGATGGGCGGCAGTAGCACTCTCAATAAAAACTTGGCAATCGAGGTCTAAAACGAGCTTAGCCAGATCATTTAGGCGCTCTTGCATTCCATCAACCTGGTATTTGCCAACTAAGGCAACCCGGCGAAATGTCTTTTTGATGGAATTTGGGGATGGGCTTAACATATAACGATTAAACCATAGGCATAAAATCCCTTCCACCATGGATGATCGTTCCCGCGCCTTACTAAAAACCCTGATCGAGCGATATATCGAGGAGGGGCAGCCTATTGGCTCACGTACCCTTTCCCGTTTCTCGGGATTGGATCTCTCCGCAGCCACTATTCGCAATGTCATGGCTGATTTAGAGGATATGGGCTTAGTGACTAGCCCTCACACCTCAGCGGGCCGCATACCTACTCCACAGGGATACCGCTTATTTGTTGACACCATGGTGACGGTACGCCCCATAGAGGAAATGGCAGCGCGTGAGATGGAAAAAGGGCTTTTGCCAGACTCCCCGCAGCGGGTTTTAAGTTCGGCAGCGCAAATTTTGTCTAATTTGACCCATTTTGCGGGCGTGGTAATGACACCAAAGCGAGCCCAAGTCTTTAAGCATATTGAATTTCTGCGTCTGGGCGAAGGCAAAATACTGCTCATTATGGTGACTCCGGAGGGGGATGTGCAGAACCGAATTTTGCCAACCACCCAGGATTACACTCCTAGCCAGTTAGTGGAGGCAGGCAATTACATCAATGCGCAGTTTGCGGGCAAGAGTTTTGCTGAGGTCCGTGCCCACCTCCGATCGGATTTAGATAATTTAAGGACAGATATTTCTGGCTTGATGTCCTTGGCTTTGCATAGCGGTGTTAGTGATTACGGTATGGGTCAAGGCGAGGTGGTTTTATCTGGAGAGCATCGCCTGCTTAACGTGGGTGACCTGAGTTCTAATTTAAATAAACTGCGCAAGATGTTTGACATGCTTGAGCAAAAATCAGTCTTAATGCAACTCTTAGATGTATCAAGTCATGCCGATGGTATTCAAATCTTTATTGGTGGTGAAAGTGATTTATTGCCGTATGAAGATTTGGCGGTGATCAGCGCACCTTATAGTGTTGATGGTCAAATCGTCGGCACTTTGGGTGTCATTGGCCCTACTCGTATGGCATACGATAGAGTTATTCCTATTGTGGATATCACCTCGAAGTTATTGTCAGGCGCCTTGAGTTCATAAGGCCAAGATATTTTTGATCAAACATATTTAAAGAATAGAGACGAGTTAGCCTTGAATCAAAATCCGCATTTACGCCCTTCAAAGACTGCAGTCTTATTGCTTAATTTAGGCACGCCATCAGCACCAACGCCAAAAGCAGTCAGAGCCTACTTAAAAGAATTTCTCTCTGACCCACGTGTTGTAGAAATCCCTCGAATCATTTGGTGGTGCATTTTGAATGGCATTATTTTGCCGATACGTAGCAGTGCCTCAGCAAAAAAATATGCTTCTATTTGGTTGCCAAAATTGGGCTCCCCTTTAATGCACTACTCACGCTTACAGGCCAAAGAGCTGGGAGAGAGATTTGCCAATCAAGGGCATACCGTCTTGGTTGATTTAGCAATGCGCTATGGCAAGCCGTCCACCCAAGAAGTGCTCGAAAGCCTAAAGGCACAAGGCATGGAGCGTTTACTACTACTACCTTTATATCCACAGTATTCTGCGACTACTGCCGCTTCTAGCTTTGATGAAGTGTTTCGTGTACTGGGGACATGGCGCGATCAGCCAGAACTGCGTTTGGTAAAGCATTATCACGATCATCCTGCCTATATCTCAGCCTTACGTGACCAAGTATTCAGTGCTTGGGAAAAAGAGGGGCGCCCAGATTTTGCTAAGGGCGATCGTTTTGTCATGTCCTTTCATGGTTTACCTAAACGCAATTTAATGAAAGGTGATCCCTATCACTGCGAATGCTTAAAGACAGGTCGTTTGCTTGGGGAATCTTTAGGTTTAGAGGCGGGGCAATATCTAGTGACCTTCCAATCTCGCTTTGGTAAAGCAGAATGGCTCAAGCCTTATACAGCGCCAACCATTGAAAAGTTGGGTAAAGAGGGTTGTCAGCGCATGGATATTTTCTGCCCTGGCTTTCCAGCAGATTGCCTGGAAACATTAGAAGAAATTGCAATGGAAGCGCGTGAAATTTTCTTAGAGCATGGCGGCAAAGATTACCGTTACATTCCTTGTTTAAATAGCAATCCCAAATGGATTGAGGCGCTTGATGAAATTGCCAGCCAGCATTTGCTAGGCTGGTCCCTTGGTACAGAATCTGAAGCAGAGCTTACTGAGCGCAATGAGCGCGCTGAATTAATCAAAGCAAGAGTTGTTTAGGTGAGATTCATCAAAGCAACTTGAAATTGGGTTACATTGCCCCCTATTACAAAGAAGTAGCCATTCTGATAGAAAAGTGAA
>CAIKGX010000226.1 GCA_903827075.1 uncultured beta proteobacterium
AGCAATACGGAATACGTTTTTACGACGTCCACGATAACCAGTTGCGGCATCGGTGATTTTCTTATGACGGGCTCTTGCTGTAACCCCACGTTTGACTCTTGGCATTGAATTCTCCTAATTTAGTCTGAGGTTAAGCGTAAGGAAGCATGGAGCGAATGGACTTAACGTCTGCCTTCGCAACTTCGGTGGTACCACGCAAATGACGCTTGCTCTTTGTGGTCTTCTTGGTGAGGATGTGGCGTTTGAAAGCCTGACCTCGTTTAATCGTTCCGCCTGCGCGAACCGTGAAGCGCTTTTTGGCGCTACTCTTGCTCTTCATCTTGGGCATAAAGCACCCCTTCTTCTGCATGTGCTACATAGGTGGCAACCGACGGTTACTCTTCCTGTACCTAAAAGCACTTCTAACTACCGGAGTCTTGCGACCCCTCCCTACTTAAACAACAAACCTCATCTTACGAATTAGTTTGTTATGTTTATTACTTCGCCTTACGAATGGGGGCCAATACCATCACCATTTGGCGACCTTCCATTTTTGGAAACTGTTCAACTTGGCCATGCTCTTGCAAGTCCAACTTCAAACGCTCCAACATTCTGACTCCGATTTCTTGGTGGGCCATTTCACGACCCCGAAACCGCAGCGTAATCTTTGTCTTATCGCCATCTTCTAAAAAGCGGACTAGATTGCGTAGCTTCACACCATAGTCACCATCATCTGTGCCGGGACGGAATTTGACTTCCTTCACCTGAATCACTTTTTGCTTGAGCTTAGCTTCATGCAAACGTTTGGCTTCTTGGTATTTGAATTTACCGAAGTCCATGATGCGGACTACAGGTGGCACAGCTGTCGGAGCAATTTCAACCAAATCGGTCTCTTTCTCTTCCGCTAAAGCCAGGGCTTCACTCAACTTAACTACACCGATGGGCTCACCATCTATTCCAATCAGACGCACTTCAGGAGCAGTAATTTCCCGGTTAATGCGCTGCGATTTATCAGTAGCGATCTTGCAATTCCTTATAAAAAAACAATAAAAACCATTCCACCCCTAGCTAGGCTCGGGTCCGACTTTCTGGGATATATCCTGCTGGAGTCGGGCAACGAAAGCATCAAGAGGCATTACACCTAAATCGATTCCGCCACGGGCACGAACGGCCACCGTATTACTTTCACGCTCTTTATCACCAACAACTAGCAAAAATGGGAGCTTCTGTAATGCGTGCTCGCGTATTTTATACGTTATTTTCTCATTCCGCAAATCGGATTCAACTCTAAACCCTTGTTTTTTCAGAGATTGCTGGACTTGTTGTGCATATGCAGCAGAATTTTCAGAAATATTAAGGACTACAGCCTGGGTGGGAGCTAACCAAACCGGCATGTTTCCGGCATGATTTTCGATCAAAATGCCGATAAAACGCTCTAAAGAGCCCACAATGGCCCGATGAAGCATCACTGGGGTCTTGCGAGTATTGTCTTCAGCTACATATTCAGCACCCAAACGCTCCGGCATCGAGAAATCCACCTGAATCGTGCCGCATTGCCAAGTACGACCAATAGAATCTTTGAGGTGATATTCGATCTTCGGACCGTAAAAAGCGCCCTCGCCTGGTAATTCTTCCCATTCTTGACCAGAAGCTGTCAGGGCACCCCGAAGGGCAGCCTCGGCTTTATCCCAAATCGCATCATCTCCAACGCGCTTGGCAGGACGCAGGGCTAGCTTGACAGCTACTTCAGTAAAGCCAAAGTCCCTATAGACATCGCGCACTGCCTTATCAAAAGCAGCCACCTCGGACTGAATCTGATCTTCTGTACAAAAAATATGACCATCATCTTGAGTAAAACCGCGTACACGCATTAAACCGTGCAAAGCACCTGATGGTTCATTGCGGTGACATTGCCCAAACTCACCATAACGCAATGGCAATTCACGATAACTATGGAGTCCTGAATTAAAGATCTGCACATGACCTGGGCAGTTCATCGGCTTTAATGCGTAGGCACGATTCTCCGACTCCGTCGTGAACATATTTTCTTTGTAGTTATCCCAGTGGCCCGATTTTTCCCAAAGGCCACGATCTAAAATCTGTGGCGCCTTCACCTCTTGATAACCCTCTTGCTGATACACACGGCGCATGTATTGCTCTACCTCTTGCCAAATCGACCAGCCCTTTGGGTGCCAAAAGATGAGGCCTGGGGCTTCGGGTTGAAAGTGAAATAAATCGAGCAGCTTTCCAAGACGGCGGTGGTCGCGCTTCTCTGCCTCCTCCAACATATGGAGATGGGCATCTTGATCTTCTTTTTTTAACCAGGCTGTACCGTATATACGTTGCAGCATCTCATTCTTACTATCGCCGCGCCAATAAGCACCAGCAACACTTAATAACTTAAATACTTTTAACTTACCTGTTGAAGGTACGTGGGGTCCGCGACATAAGTCAGTGAACTTACCTTCTGCATACAAGGAAACATCCTCCCCTTGCGGAATGCTAGAAATAATTTCTGCCTTGTAATGCTCGCCTTGCTCTTTAAAGAATTGAACTGCCTCATCACGCGGCATCACTGTGCGCAGTATTGGCTCATCCTTTTTGGCGAGCTCCGTCATTTTCTTCTCAAGCGCCACTAAATCATCTGGTGTGAATGGGCGATCATATGAGAAATCGTAGTAAAAACCGTTTTCAATTACAGGACCAATGGTGACCTGCGCTTCAGGAAATAACTCTTTTACAGCATATGCAAGTAAATGCGCAGTAGAGTGGCGAACCATCTCGAGCGCCTCAGGACTTTTATCTGTGATGATGGCAAGTTGGCTATCTTTGTCAATCACATGACTTAAGTCGACCGTTTTTCCATCAACGATACCGCCTAGGGCGGCCTTCGCTAGGCCGCTACCAATACTTTGGGCAACATCTAGAACGCGAACAGACGCATCAAATTCGCGTTTCGATCCATCAGGAAGAGTAACTACCACCATGACCACTCCATCATATTTATGTACAGCATTATTTACTTCTTTACCGCATGACTTCTACTAAAAAGAAAGCGCGGAAGCATTTCGGCAACCGCGCACTTTTGGGTCTTTATTCGTTGGTAGGCTCGATTGGACTCGAACCAACGACCCCCACCATGTCAAGGTGGTGCTCTAACCAGCTGAGCTACGAGCCTATAT
>CAIKGX010000227.1 GCA_903827075.1 uncultured beta proteobacterium
GTAAGCGCCCTTCGATAGGGTTCATCCTGGCGATGTTCATTAGTATCGGGCGATGCAGCAGCAAGCGCTTGCATCTTCTTCGGAAATGTTAGGAGCAATGCGGATACCGATAGATCTCTACCTAAGTAATGCACTTCAGTTAAGTAGTGGCGCAGCACCATTTCTGCCTGTCTTGAAACAGCATACTTAAGCGTCTTAGCGCTGACATTGGGGTTGCCGTCGCGATCACCGCCAATCCACTGACCCATCTTCAGGAAACTGGCTACAGAATTTCCAGAAAGAGAATCTTCCAATTGCGCGTAAATCTTGGGAATCTCTCTCAAAAAAGTAGTCTCGTAATACGTCAGCGCATTCTCAATCTCATCAGCAACCGTGAGCTTAGTAAAGCGTAATAAACGGGTATGCCAGAGTTGAAGTACACGTGCACGAATTTGCTCTTCATTGGCCTTCAGCTCTTTATTGAGCAAAGCATCTTTTTGCGGGTTATTTGCTTTAGAAGATTCTTTAATCTGATCACGAACAGTCAATAAATTGGCAATATCACGTTCGGCCTCCAAAATACTAGTTCTTTGCACTTCAGTTGGATGCGCGGTGAGCACTGGCGAGATCAAGCTTTCTTCCAGCATCTTAGAGATCATCTTGCTTGTCACGCCAGCAGCATGAAGCTTTTTCATGGCCATCGGAATACTGCCATCTTGATAACTGCCAATGCGCTCATAAGCTACGCGGCGGCGAATGTGATGTCTATCCTCGGCTAAATTGGCCAAATGACTGAAGTAAGTAAAAGCACGAAGCACTTTTACGGCGATTTCACTACTAAGCCCCTTAAGAAGTTTGCTCAGTTCGTGATTGGCCTTCTGATTTGCATCACGATGAAAGGCCACTGATAATTTTCTGATCTGCTCTACCAATGCATAGACAGAATCGCCCTCTTGCTCGCGAACGATGTCGCCCAAAATCTTTCCTAAGAGGCGAATGTCATCAATTAACGGTAGTTCAGTATTTTTCAAAAAAGCTCCAATGATCAATATCAAGATACTAGGTAGCACTATAGCAAGCTCACTCTTACGCAAGACAAGGTCGACCATAATCGAGTCAACTGAGCACAATAGAGCAGCTAAGGTTTATATAAAGTAAAATCAAATTTTGGTCTGCCCAGCACGATTCGAACGTGCGACCTACGCCTTAGAAGCTGGAAAAATGATATAAATCAATAGCTTAGACAATGGTTTATGCCTTACAAGATCAGGTGTTCAATACGCACCGAGTTCATTGGAATCATGTGGAACTGACTATGTTGTATGTGGCATCCACAGATGTAGAGTCGGTTAAACCGACACAACAGCGTCAGGGCCGCGATGGACGGTTGTTAATCACAAAGCAGCCAGCCATCACCCCACTTACCGATGGCTGGCTCAAGTCGACCCATAGCCGTCATTAGTGTGAAACCAATTAGTACCAATGTAAAAGTTGGGGGGCTTTTAGCAGATTATCTCTTTGGACGATCTGAATCAACTAGTGGGTATGCATCAGCTACGTAAGCAGGTCCTTTCATGACCATAACAATGAATGCGCCCAAGGCAATAGTGAATATAGCGGTACAGTAAAAAACACTAATACTAATTACGTATATATCAACCATCTGAATCCATCTAAGGACATCGCCCAAGCTTCCAGAAACCGGAA
>CAIKGX010000228.1 GCA_903827075.1 uncultured beta proteobacterium
CTCTGCACAACATGTCCCTGGTTTTGTAGAGTACTTCGATGCTATTAAAGCTAAAGGTGTTGACGAGATTTGGTGTGTATCAGTGAATGATCCATTTGTCATGGGTGCATGGGGGCGTGATTTAAAAGTTGGTAAAAACGTTCGCATGTTAGGCGATGGCAGTGCTGAGTTCACTAAAAAGTTGGGCATGGAGTTTGATCTAGTTGCTCGTGGTTTAGGGGTGCGTTCACAGCGTTACGCTATGATTGTTGAGGATGGTGTGGTGAAGACTCTAGACCTCGAAGCCCCTGGTAAGTTTGAAGTGAGTGATGCTGCTTCCGTATTGAAGAAGCTTTGATAAATGCTTTCCTGAATTAAGAATAATCATCATGATGAAGCAGCGCACTATCGCCACACCGATTAAAACCGTGGGGATTGGCTTGCACTCAGGGCGTAAGGTCACATTATCAATTAAGCCTGCGCCTGTGAATTCAGGAATTGTATTTATTCGTGTAGATACCCCAGAGCAATCGCTAGTACCAGCAACTGCTCTGGCGGTATGTGATACCCGCCTGGCTTCGGTCATTCAAAAAGATGGTGTTCGTATTTCTACGGTCGAGCATTTGCTCTCAGCTTGCGCTGGTTTGGGCCTAGATAATTTATTAATTGAGTTAGACGGTGAGGAAGTCCCCATCATGGATGGTAGCGCTGCTTCATTCTTATTCTTAATTGAATCTGCCGGTATCGCCGAGCAAGATGCGCCCCGAAAGTTTGTAGTTATTAAAAAACCCATTGAAGTGCGCGAAGGTGATAAGTTAGCTCGCCTGGAACCTTTCTTTGGATTTAAGTTGGATTTCACCATCGACTTTAAACATCCCGCCGTAGATAAGACCGGACAACGCTTCATTGTCGATTTTGCCGAACATGCTTATCGCAGTGAAATTGGACGTGCTCGTACATTTGGTTTTGCACATGAAGTCGAGGCCCTGAGGGAAATGGGTTTAGCACGCGGTGGGAGCTTAGATAATGCGATTGTTTTGGATGAGCACCGCATCTTGAATAACGAAGAGCTTCGCTATGAAGATGAGTTTGTGCGACACAAAATATTAGATGCTATCGGAGACCTTTATCTGGTTGGCCATCCGATTGTTGGTGCTTATGTTGCTGAAAAATCAGGGCATGCTTTAAATAATGCCCTTTTACGTAAGCTGTTAGAGGATCCGAGTTCGTACGAAATCAGTACATTTCCAGAAAATAAGGCGCCTGAAGCCTACTCTCAAGAGAGTCAACCTCTCTTTTTCTAAGTATTTTTAATGAATTAATTTATTTGGGTTTGTTCTGAAGCAGGCGCTCAACTGCTTTGCGTAAATCTGAATCTGGCGCCAACTGATCTATAAGGTTTTGCCAGGATGCCCTAGCAACGGCATTAAAACCGCGAGGTCTTTCAGGGGCTAATAGATCTTTCCTAGGCTTTACCTCCCAGGCAGAAGGGGCGGGTTTTAAGCGCACTTTGATGGAGGAACACATCACCCCTTTTCTTGCTAACTCATTGATTAGGCTCGGTAAAACCTGCTGTAGTCGACTGGCAATACTAGAGCTGCTGACTAATAAAAAGAGCTCGTTTTGGTTGCTAGAGCGCCAGCCAGCCTCGATTTTAGGTGCGAAGTTTTCTAAGCCAAGTTCAGCTAAAGCTGCCGTCAGGCAGACCTTTAGTTTGGCTAGATCTTCCGTTTTGGCCAGAATGCCCCCAAGGCCTTCAGAATCCCGCAGGTAATCAAGCCACTCATGAGCAGCTTTGTTTCGAGGAGGTTTAGGGGCAAAGTTCATAAAAAATGAGGGTGCGAGTGATAAACTCAAGGTCTTAATTTTCTTCAATATCCCATGGTAATCGGTCTTCTTAAAACCCTGGTCGGCAGTCGTAACGACCGCCTCTTAAAACAGTATCGCAAAGTCGTTGCTAAGGTTGGCGCTTTTGAGGCTAGTCTGCAAGCTTTAGATGATGCCGCCCTGCAGTTAAAAACTGCTGAGTTCAAGTCACGCTTGGCTGCAGGCGAGGCATTAGACGACATTACCCCAGAAGCTTTTGCTGTCGTTCGTGAGGCTAGCGTACGGGTAATGAAGATGCGCCACTTTGATGCGCAGATTATGGGCGGCCTAGCCTTGCACCAAGGCAAGATTGCTGAAATGGGAACGGGCGAAGGAAAAACCTTAACTGCAACACTCCCAGTTTATTTAAATGCCTTAACTGGTAAGGGTGTCCACGTCGTTACAGTGAATGACTACTTGGCTCAGCGTGATGCCGAGTGGATGTCCACGCTTTACAACTTTTTGGGTATGAGGGTTGGCGTGAATCTGTCGCAGATGGATCACACCACTAAGCAAGAGGCCTACGCTTCTGATATTACCTACGGAACCAATAATGAATTTGGTTTTGATTATCTTCGCGATAACATGGTTCAAGATTTGGGTCAGCGAGTTCAGCGTGGCTTAGCCTATGCGATTGTTGACGAAGTCGACTCTATTTTGATTGACGAGGCACGTACCCCATTAATTATTTCTGGACAGGCTGAAGATCACACCGACCTGTATATCAAAATTAATGCACTGCCTTCTTACTTAGAGCGTCAAATTGGTGAAGAAAAAGCAGATGGTACCGGCGTTGAGAAGCCGGGTGACTATTGGGTTGATGAAAAATCACAGCAGGTCTACTTAACTGAACAGGGGCATGACAAGGCCGAAACTGTTCTAGTTGAGCTGGGTGCTTTAAATGATGGCGCTTCCCTGTACGCGCCACAAAATATTACTTTGATGCATCACGTCTATGCCGCTTTACGTGCGCATACTTTATATAACCGTGATCAACAGTACGTAGTACAAAATAATGAAGTCATCATTGTGGATGAGTTTACTGGCCGTTTAATGCAAGGCCGTCGTTGGTCTGATGGTTTGCATCAAGCGGTTGAAGCCAAAGAAGGTGTGCAGATTCAGAATGAGAATCAGACCTTAGCCACCATCACTTTCCAGAACTACTTCCGTATGTATGGCAAGTTGGCGGGTATGACGGGTACTGCTGATACTGAAGCCTATGAATTCAAGGAAATCTATAACCTTGAAACCGTTGTCATTCCACCTAATCGCATCAGCCAAAGAAAAGATCGTCAAGATCAAATCTATAAGTCTTCGCGTGAGCGCTACGATGCAGTTATCAAGGATATTGAGGATTGCTACAAGCGTGGTCAACCCGTTCTGGTTGGTACAACCTCTATTGAGAATTCAGAATTAATCTCAGGCTTGCTTGATAAGTGTGAACTGCCACATCAAGTTTTAAATGCTAAACAGCACGCTCGTGAAGCTGAGATCATTGCTCAGGCTGGTAGGCCAAAGATGATTACGATTGCCACTAACATGGCTGGTCGTGGTACGGATATTGTGTTGGGCGGTAACGTTGGTAAGCAGTCTTCTTTAATTGAATCCGATGCCGCTATTTCAGAGGCCGATAAAGCAGCAAGGATTAAAGTTCTGCAAGATGAGTGGCAAAGTCTGCATGACCAAGTAATTACTGCAGGTGGTTTGCATATTATTGGTACTGAGCGGCATGAGAGTCGCCGTATCGATAACCAATTACGCGGACGCGCTGGTCGTCAAGGGGACTCTGGTTCATCCCGTTTTTATCTCTCCTTAGATGATTCTCTTCTGCGAATTTTTGCCGGAGATCGTTTGCGTGCTGTCATGGAGCGCCTGAAGATGCCTGATGGTGAGCCTATTGAAGCCGGTATGGTGACGCGATCTATTGAATCAGCGCAGCGTAAGGTAGAGGGGCGTAACTTTGATATTCGTAAGCAGTTGTTGGAGTATGACGACGTTGCCAATGATCAACGCAAAGAAACCTATCGCTTAAGAAATGAAGTTTTAGAAAGTAGCGATGTTGGTCATCTCATTGCTAACTTGCGCGAGGATGTTTTGCGCGGTATTTGTGCGCTTTATGTTCCTGCAGAATCTATGGAAGAGCAGTGGGATTTAGTTGGCCTTGAAAATGTGCTTGCCAACGACTGGGGTCTGTCTGTTGATTTGAGGAGTTGGGTCGAAGGCGCAGCTTCAATAGATGATGCAGAAATTGTGGAACGTGTTTTAGAGTTAGCCAAAGAGTCTTATGATGCTAAGGTTGAACTTTCTGGGCGTGCTTCTTTTGCAGGCTTTGAACGGTCTGTATTGCTCTACAGTTTAGATAGTCATTGGCGTGAGCACTTGGCCGCCTTAGATCATTTGCGTCAAGGCATCCATTTGCGCGGTTATGCGCAGAAGGATCCTAAACAAGAATATCGTCGCGAAGCCTTTGAGCTCTATGGCGAACTACTTAGTGTCATTAAAAACGATGTTGTTAAAAACATCATGACAGTACAGATTCGGAGTGCTGATGAGCTTAATGAAGCCTCTGAGTCGATGAATGAAGATATCGCTAAACTTTCAGATGTGCAGTATCAGCATGCCGACCCCGATTTAGAAGTAGCTGGGTCAACTGGTGATCGCGGTGCTGCCATTGAAATTACCTCCGCTCCCATTCGATCTGGACCCAAGGTTGGACGAA
>CAIKGX010000229.1 GCA_903827075.1 uncultured beta proteobacterium
AACCCTCTTATCACTAAACTCCTCCGCGAGCATGACCGGCTGCCACATGACAGCATCAATGAGCGGAAAAGCTTTCAACGCAAAATCATTTTTTTGATGAACACCATCAAGTTCGAAGAATATGAAACATCCTTTGCGTAATCAAAATAAGAGATAAAACATGCTGCAATTTTTCCTAGACTCCTCGCAATTCATAATTTCTGGTGCACTAGTAGGCCTTTTGGTTGGGATGACTGGTGTTGGTGGCGGATCCCTAATGACCCCTTTGCTAACCATTATTTTTGGTGTGGCGCCAACCACCGCCGTTGGAACTGATCTCGCCTTTGCCGCTATCACGAAAGGGTTTGGAACGGCCGCCCATCGACTTCATGGGAATGTTCGCTGGGATATCGTCAGACTTCTTTGCATCGGTAGTTTAACTACAGCTATTTTATCTATTCTTGCACTCAAGTACATAGGCCCCGTTTCAAAAGACTTCAACCATCTCATCAGTATTTCCATTGGAATCTCTGTGCTGCTCACTGCTGCAGCACTTCTTTTTAGGGCAAAGATTTTGAAATGGGTGCATGATAATCCTAACTTTTTACCAAGCGGCTCAAGGCTACAAATAGCAACGATTGCAGTTGGGGCTGTTATTGGTGTTTTGGTTACCATCTCCTCAATTGGCGCGGGTGCAATTGGTGCAACACTTATTTTGATACTCTATCCACATCTAAAGCCCGCGCAAGTTGCAGGCACCGATATTGCCTATGCAGTTCCTCTGACTGCTCTGGCTGGCTTAGGTCATTGGTGGCTTGGAAATGTTCACTTTGATTTGTTATTTGGTCTTTTAATTGGATCTGTACCAGCAATCTGGTTGGGCGCCAAACTTTCCAGCACTCTATCTGAAAAAGCTACAAGGACTACGCTTGCAGCAACCTTATTTCTGGTTGGTATTAAGTTAGTTTCTTCATGATCGCTACAGATTTTTGGTCAACTCCGCCTAACACTCTTACTCCTGCAGAGTTAGCTGAGAAAACTGCCACCCTTCAGAAGCGCTTATCTGAGATCACCACGCGTTTTACTGATATTCGTTTTGCCACTAGTTTGGCTGCTGAAGATATGGTGATCACGGATGCCATCTCCAAATCAAAAGCAAAGATTGCTTTATTTACCCTAGCTACTGGTCGACTGCATCAAGAGACAGTCGATATGACCAAGACCACTGAAGATCATTACGGCATTGCTATACAAAAGGTTTATCCGGAAGAGGCTGATGTGCAAGCATTTATCGACCAATACGGCATGAATGGTTTTTACGATGGCGAGGAACCCAAGAAAGCATGCTGTGGTGCTCGTAAGATCAAACCGTTGAATGCTGCCCTACTCGGCGCTGACGCTTGGCTCACTGGCCAAAGACGCGAGCAGTCGACTACGCGTACTGAACTCCATTTCGAAGAATTAGATGATGCAAGAGGGATTGTAAAATTTAATCCTTTGTTTGATTGGACTGAGGCGGATATCTGGGCTTATATCAAACAAGAAAATGTACCCATTCACCCCTTGCACCTCAAAGGCTACCCCAGCATTGGTTGTGAGCCTTGCACCCGTCAAGTTAAAAAAGGTGAGGATATTCGAGCTGGTCGCTGGTGGTGGTTACAAAACGATAGCAAAGAATGTGGATTGCACATTAATAAATGAGCCATTGATTATTTCAGCATTAACCCCTAGAAAAGAACGAATTATAGAATGTCAGAACAAAAATTATTAGATGATCACTTAGATTGGCTTGAAGCTGAGTCGAT
>CAIKGX010000230.1 GCA_903827075.1 uncultured beta proteobacterium
CCATAGTTTTATAGAGTTAAAGGCCTTTCATGAAAATTGCAGTCCTCCCGGGCGATGGTATCGGTCCGGAAATCGTTGCCGAAGCCGTTAAGGTATTAAACGCGCTTGGCCACCAGTTTGATCTAGAGACTGCTCCTGTTGGTGGCGCGGCCTACGATATTTCTGGACATCCATTGCCACCAGCAACCCTAGAACTTGCTAAAAAAGCCGATGCCATTTTGTTTGGTGCGGTTGGTGATTGGAAATACGACACCCTTCCTCGTGAGCATCGTCCTGAGCAAGCTATTTTAGGTTTGCGTAAGCATTTAGAGTTGTTTGCGAATTTCCGTCCCGCAATTTGCTATGACGAACTAACTGCTGCATCTAGCCTTAAGCCAGAAATTGTTGGCGGCTTGGATATTCTGATTATTCGTGAGCTCAATGGGGATATTTACTTTGGTCAACCACGCGGTATACGCACTTCAGAGCTGCCATTATTCAAGGGTGCTCGTGAAGGTTACGACATGATGCATTACAGCGAGCCTGAAGTAGAACGTATCGGACGAGTGGCTTTTGAAGCAGCACGCAAGCGCGGTAAAAAAGTTTGTAGCGTTGATAAAGCGAATGTTTTAGAAACATCCCAGCTTTGGCGTGAAGTGATGATTCGGGTTGCAAAAGATTATCCCGATGTTGAGCTATCCCATATGTATGTAGACAACGCTGCTATGCAATTAGTAAAGGCGCCTAAAGCATTTGATGTGGTGGTTACTGGCAATTTATTTGGCGATATTTTGTCTGATGAAGCGGCGATGTTAACTGGCTCTATTGGCATGTTGCCTTCAGCATCCCTTGATAAAAATAACAAAGGCTTGTATGAGCCTAGCCATGGTTCAGCACCCGATATCGCAGGTAAGGGGATTGCTAATCCGTTGGCGACCATTTTGTCTGCTGCCATGATGTTGCGATATTCCTTAGGCTTGCCGCATGAGGCCGATCGTATTGAAGCTGCAGTACAAAAAGTCCTTGCTCAAGGTTTGCGCACTGCCGATATTTACACCGAGGGTACGAAAAAAGTATCCACCGTTGAGATGGGCGATGCCGTTGTTGCAGCGCTGTCAAAATAAATAGCTTTAGTTAATAAACAAATTCAATCCGTTAATACAATAGATAGATGATCGTTATGGCAAATACAAATACACCATTAGTAGGTTTAGTCGGCTGGCGCGGTATGGTCGGTAGCGTTCTCATGGAAAGAATGTTGGCTGAAAAAGATTTCGATTTGATTGAGCCTGTATTTTTTAGTACTAGCCAAGCAGGTGGACAAGTGCCCTTGCTCAATGGTCAAAAAGTGACAAAAAACGAGCACACCTTGCAAGATGCCAATGACATCAAGGCATTGTCCCGCTGTGACATTATTCTGACTTGTCAGGGTGGCGATTACACCAATGAGATATTCCCTCAATTACGTGCTGCAGGCTGGACCGGTCATTGGATTGATGCCGCTAGCGCCTTGCGTATGAAAGACGATGCGGTATTGGTATTAGATCCCGTGAACCGCCCAGTGATTGATAAGGCATTAGCAGCAGGTGGCAAGAACTGGATTGGTAGCAACTGCACTGTCAGCTTGATGATGATGGCCATGGGTGGATTAGTCAAAGCAGATTTAGTTGAGTGGATTAGTGCGATGACCTATCAGGCAGCATCTGGTGCTGGTGCGCAAAATATGCGTGAACTCCTTTTGCAAATGGGTGCATTACGCGATAGCGTAGCGACGGAGTTGGCCGACCCATCCTCATGGATTTTGGACATCGATCGCAAAATCACTGATACTTTACGCTCACCTGATTTTCCAAAGAAAAATTTCCGTAATACTCCCTTAGCTGGTAGTTTAATTCCTTGGATTGATGTGCCAGTAGAGAACGGTCAAACTAAAGAAGAATGGAAAGGTGGCGCTGAGTTCAATAAGATCTTGGGTCGTCCTGCATTTCGTACAGCGGGAAGTATTCCGATTGATGGCTTGTGTGTTCGCGTAGGGGCCATGCGTTGCCATTCACAAGGCTTAACCGTCAAACTCAAAAAAGATATTCCGCTTGCGCAAATTGAAGCTATTTTGGCCAATGACAATCCGTGGGTGAAAGTTGTTCCGAATGATCGCGAAACCACTGAGCGTGATTTATCCCCTGCAGCAGTGAGTGGCACATTGACAGTTCCCGTCGGCCGTTTGCACAAAATGGCTATGGGCCCTGAGTATCTCGCCGCCTTTACTGTGGGTGACCAACTCTTATGGGGTGCTGCAGAACCATTGCGTCGCATGCTCCGTATTTTGCTTGAGCATTAATGTTGCGTCTTAAGCCTTTTGGCCTGGTAAAGCTACTGTGCTTAGTTTGGCTTTGCTGGTCTTGTGCTGTCAGCGCCATCTCTTTGGGGTCGCCTAAGCTGCTATCTAAATCGGGTGAGCCACTGCGAGTGGAAATACCGATTCGGGTGAGCCCAGAAGAGCAGAGTGCATTAGCCAGTCTAGAGGCGACCTTGCCAGCAAAGTCTGTCTACGAGCGCTTGGGTATTTCTTCTAAGGTCTTAGATTTCAATGCCCAGTCCATGGTGTATCGAAACAAGCAAGAGCAATTGATGGTTCTTGTAGAAACCGTCAACCCCATACCAGCCTCTGATGATCCATTTGTAGATCTCTTAGTCAATGTAAAGTGGTCAGCAGGTAGCTTAACTAAAACCTTTACCTTGCTCTTAGGCGATGCGCAAAAGATCCTAGTCAGACCCGGCCAAACCTTATCTGAAATTGCTGCGCAGATGGCTCCACAATTAGATGGTGCCACCATTGATCAAACTATGATGGCTTTATTTAAGGCTAACCCCGATGCTTTTGCTAGCGGAAGCATTAATCGGCTTGATGCTGGCGCAGAGCTAAATAAACCTAGTCAGGCATTGTTGCGCTCTATTAGTCCAGCAGAAGCCAATCAGTTTGTTGCGGAATCCAATGCCCAATGGCGCGCAGAACAAGAAAGTAAAACTTCCTCAACAGGAGGGCAAAGCACCCCAAGCAAGAATGTAGAGCTAGCTGCGAAAGATAGACTCAAGATTGGCTTTAGTGCAGAAGGCAACACAGAGGAGCGACGCTACACTGAAGAATTGGTAGCGCAAGAAAAAGTACTAGAGCAAACAAAAGCCCGCGTTGCTGAACTAGAGAAGAATATTGCAGATTTACAAAAGTTATTAAATCAATCCAAAGAGAAGTCTCAAGAGAAAAAAGCAGTTGAGAGTACCTTTGGTCTTGGTGCTTTTGCTCCAGCGATCTTAACCCTCATTCTGATGACTTTTACTGGCCTGTTGCTTTGGTTATTGGCCAAAAATGCCCGTCGATCTGAGATGGTTCACTTTACTAAGCCGACACCGCATGCACATCCCGCTACTTTTCCGAGGGATCACTTATCCTCTACGGGGAATATGCCCGAACGTGCCAAAGCCTTATTCGCAGGGATTGATTTAGATCTTTCGCGAGGCAAGCCAGTAGGGAATGTTTTGCCAGCAACTGTTTCCGAGGCAGGCCCACTTTCCGATACATTGCGGGTTAAATTAAATCTTGCTCGTGCGTATATCACGATTGAAGATTTTTCTGCTGCCAAGAAATCACTAGAAGAAATTTTACAAGTCAGCAGCTCTATCGATCCCACCATCACTATCGAGGCTCAGGGATTGCTGTCGGAGCTATCCCATCGCCATAGCTAGAGCCTGCTAATGCGCATTGCTCTTGGTATCCAATATGACGGCAGTCCGTATTGCGGCTGGCAGTCGCAGTTAAGTCAAAATACCGTTCAAGACGTATTGGAAAAAGCCATCTCGGATTTTGTAGGGGAGGAAGGTCTTAAACAGAGTCCAATACGCGTGATTACTGCAGGTCGCACTGATACTGGCGTGCATGCATTAGGGCAAGTGGTGCATTTTGATGTGAATGTTGAGCGTGAAAATTGGTCATGGGTAAGGGGGGTGAATTCTTTCTTGCCGCAATCGATCGTCGTCAATTGGGCGCAAGTAGTCTCAGAAGAGTTTAGTGCGCGTTTCTCGGCATATGAACGCACCTATATTTACGCTTTACATGCAGGACCTTGCCGCTCACCGATGGCCGCATCACGTGCAGGTTATTTGATGATGCCCGCCGATCGTTGGTTTGATATCAATGCCATGAAGCTAGCGGCACAATGCCTGATTGGTGAACATGATTTCACCTCCTTTCGGTCTTCCGAATGTCAAAGCAAAACCCCAGTAAAGACCTTGTACTCGGTTGAGATTATCTCTAGTGAGCCCTGGCTGTATTTCCAGATTAAAGGCAATGCCTTTTTGCATCACATGGTTCGTAATCTTGTAGGTAGCTTTTTAATGATTGGTACTGGCAAGCAAGCCCCCCAATGGATGGCAGAAGTCTTGGCTGCTAAAGATCGCAGCATAGCTGCTCCTACGTTTTCCCCGGATGGTTTGTACTTAGCCAAAATTGCTTATCCAGAGGAATTTCACATTCCCGATCCTTGGTTGGCGCATTCTTGGCTCCCAACTGACCTGATTAGCCCATAAGCCTTATCATTTCCCCATGGGCTTACTCACATACTCACCAGGCCGTACTCGGGTCAAAATCTGCGGTCTAAAGACCCCGGCGGATGTCGATGCTGCTGTTGCGGCTGGGGTCGATGCGGTCGGTTTTGTGTTCTATCCACCTAGCCCAAGGGCTGTGAGCCCCAATATTGCCGCTTCCTTGATAAGTAGACTGCCTGCAGGAGTCGATGCAGTCGGACTGGTAGTGAATGCCTCTGACGAGCAATTTGAGGCTATTAGAGCGGCTGCTTCAATCACTTTATGGCAGTTTCATGGGGATGAGTCACCGCAAGAGTGTGAGCGCTTGGCGGCAGGTGATCCCTGGATGAAAGCGGCCAGAATAGGGGCCCAGTTCCCATTTGATGAATTTTCCCTACAATATAGTCAAGCAAACGCTTTTTTGCTCGATGCCCTCGTTGAGGGATATGGTGGAGGAGGCGTTCCTTTTGATTGGCAGGGGATTCCACAAGTATGGGTAAGCGCAAACGCGCCTCGGGTCGTTTTGAGTGGTGGATTGAACACGCACAACGTGGGCGAGGCGATTGCTCGCCTGCATCCTTGCGCGGTTGACGTCTCTAGTGGCGTAGAAATCAGCAAGGGCATCAAAGATCCCGTGCTCATGGCCCAATTTATTGAAGCAGTGCGCGCGGCAGATGCTAAAGCATCCACTTAAATTGCTGCAATTAATCAAAAGAGGTATTTATGTACGATAAGCCAGATGCACGAGGACATTTCGGTCCTTATGGTGGCGTATTTGTTTCTGAAACGCTGATGTTTGCTTTGGATGAGCTCAAAGCAGCTTATGCCAAATATCAGCATGACCCAGAATTTATTGAAGAGTTTCATTACGAGCTCAAGCACTTTGTCGGTCGTCCATCACCGGTCTATCACGCTAAACGTTGGAGTGAAATGTTGGGCGGGGCGCAAATCTATCTCAAACGGGAAGATTTGAATCACACTGGCGCGCACAAAATTAATAATGTGATTGGCCAAGCGATGTTGGCTAAGCGCATGGGCAAACCCCGCATTATTGCTGAGACGGGAGCAGGGCAGCATGGCGTTGCTACAGCGACTATCTGTGCTCGTTTTGGTTTAGATTGCACGGTCTATCAAGGCTCTGTTGATGTGGCTCGTCAAGCGCAGAATGTGTACCGCATGAAATTACTTGGCGCTAAGGTTGTTCCAGTCGAATCTGGCACCAAGACTCTAAAAGATGCACTGAACGAAGCGATGCGGGACTGGGTAACCAACGTGGACGATACTTTCTACATCATTGGTACAGTCGCAGGTCCCCATCCTTATCCCATGATGGTGAGGGATTTTCAGAGTGTGATTGGTGAAGAATGCAAAGTTCAAATGCCAGAACTCACTGGTCGTCAGCCTGACTATGTGATGGCTTGCGTTGGCGGTGGTTCTAATGCGATGGGCATTTTTTATCCCTACATTGATTTTCCGGAAGTGAAATTGATTGGCGTGGAAGCTGCAGGCCATGGTCTAAAGAGCGGCCTACATTCAGCCGCATTGTGTGTTGGTAAGCCAGGCGTATTACATGGCAACCGAACTTATTTATTGCAAGATGAGAATGGCCAGATTTCTGAAACACATTCGGTATCAGCAGGTATGGACTATCCGGGCGTGGGTCCTGAGCATGCCTGGTTGAAAGATTCAGGTCGCGCAGACTATGTAGCAATAACCGATGAAGAAGCACTCAAAGCTTTTCATGATTGCTGTCGTATTGAAGGCATTATTCCTGCCTTGGAATCTGCACATGCGATTGCCTATGCTTGCAAGCTCGCCCCAACACTATCTAAAGATAAAACGATTTTGGTGAACTTATCTGGTCGTGGTGATAAAGATATGCATACCGTTGCGCAAGCGACCGGCTCTGAAGGTTAATTCTTAAAATATTTATGTCGAAAATTAGCGCACTCTTTAAAGAATTAAAAGCTTCTGGCAAAAAAGGATTGATTCCTTTTATTACGGCTGGTGATCCCGATCCGGCACTCACTGTTGAGATCATGCATGCTTTGGTACGCGGTGGATCTAATGTGATTGAATTGGGTGTGCCTTTTTCAGATCCCATGGCTGATGGCCCTGTTATTCAGCGATCTTCAGAAAGGGCTTTGACTCACGGCGTCACTTTGCATAGCTGCTTAGAGATGGTGAAGGCGTTCCGCCAGACTGATCCAAATACACCGGTTGTATTGATGGGTTATGCCAATCCAGTGGAGCAGATGGGGGCGGAGCGTTTTGCTACGGAAGCGAAAGCTGCTGGCGTAGACGGTGTTTTAATAGTCGACTACCCACCTGAAGAGTGCGTGGATTTTGCCGCCAGAATGCGCGTAGCAGGGGTAGACCCCATTTTCTTGCTGGCACCTACTTCATCACCAGAACGTATCAAAGAAGCCGCCAAAATAGCTTCTGGTTATATCTATTACGTCTCGATGCGTGGGGTAACCGGTGCTTCCCACTTAAATACCCAGGATGTGGCCAGTATTATTCCCAAAATCCGCGAAGAAACCGCCATTCCCATTGCCGTGGGATTTGGTATTAACGATGCCGCCAGTGCCAAAGCAGTGTCTAAAACAGCAGATGCGGTGGTCATTGGCAGTCGAATTATTCGCCTTTTAGAGGATGCACCCCCAGGCCAGGCGGTACAATCACTTGAAACCTTTATACGTGAAATTCGCGTCGCCTTGGATAGCTAAAAGACATGAGCTGGATCGATAAATTACTCCCACCCCAAATTCAACACACTGACCCTGCGAATCGCAAGTCAGTGCCTGAAGGTTTATGGGTCAAGTGCCCCAGCTGTGAAACCGTTCTGTACAGCACTGATATCGAGGCTAATTTATCGGTTTGCCCTAAATGCAGTCATCACATGCGGATTGGTGCGCGTCAGCGTTTAGATGGCTTGCTAGATCCAAAAGGCCGTTATGAGATTGGCGCAGATATCTATCCAATCGATCCACTGAAATTCAAAGATTCTAAAAAATATCCAGATCGCTTGAAAGAAGCTAATGATGCTTCTGGCGAGTCAGAGGCTTTAGTGGTTCTTGGTGGCAAGATTGAATCCATCCCCGTAGTTGCCGCATGTTTTGAGTTTCAATACATGGGTGGTTCAATGGGTTCAGTGGTTGGTGAGCGATTTGTGCGTGGCGTTCAAGAAGCCATTGATAAGAAATGC
>CAIKGX010000231.1 GCA_903827075.1 uncultured beta proteobacterium
ACAGATAGAGACCCCAGAAGTTATTGCGAATGATGCCAGTCCAAGCTAATTTGCATTCTTTTGCGCGATATTTACAGAACGCTTGGCAGCGTTATCCATTTCGCTTGGCATTGTGCGTTTCCTTAATCATCCACCTCATTTTTTTATCTTGTCGCTGGGGTGTTGGGGAAATTCAAAGCCGCCGCTTGATCACCCCCCTGAGCGTGGTTTTAGTCAATGCCAGTAATCAAATGGCACCAAAGCAGGCCAATAAATTGGCCCAGGCCAATTTGCTCGGCGGAGGTAGCACCACAGATCAAGATGCCACTGCTCTGCATCGTGCAAGACTTGGTGCTGAGGCTAGGTTAGAGATTCTAGAGAAGCAGCAAAAGCAAATGTTGGCAAAGTTGGATGCTGAACGTGCACGCTCAGGTGGACGTAAAAGCGGGGAGGATAAAAAGCTTCCTTCCCAATTAAACTCCTTGGAGGCCGAGTTGACCAAGCGATTGCAAGCGAATGGTCGGGAGCCCCGTCGCAAAGTATTCACTGGCGCGAGCACTAAGGCTGTTGTCTTTGCCCACTATTACGATGCGATGCGACAGAAAATTGAGGCATATGGCAGCGCGTTCTTTCCGCGTGCTAATGGGCGGCCTTTATATGGCAGCCTTGTGATCGTGGTCAGCGTCGATTCTCAAGGGCGTATCGCTAATAATTCGCAAGGCAAAGATGGTTTAAGTATTGGGCGTAGCTCAGGCAACCCAGAGCTGGATCGTCAAGCTATCGCGATCGTGCGGGCATCTGCACCATTTGGCCCTTTTCCAATTGAGATGCGTAATCAAATCGATATTTTGGATTGGGTATCTACTTTTGATTTCACGCGTGATGGCGCTGATCGCCTAGAGTTGCGTCGCTAAACAATTTAGTGAAATCTATTTTACGAAATTCGCTTATTCTTTAGTCAATGAACTCCTTGCCCACTAACAAGCTTTTTACTAATCCAAACGACTTTCCAGATGTGGATGTCTATGCTGTTGTCGGCAATCCCATCGCCCATAGCAAATCTCCTGCAATTCATGAGCAATTGGCGGAGCAGGCACAACAAAAAATGCACTATGGACGAATTCAGGCAGAGCTAGGCGATTTTGCAAAAGCAGCCCAATCCTTTTTTGATGCAGGCGGCAAGGGCTTAAATGTTACCGTTCCTTTTAAGTTGGATGCACAGGTATTTGCGGGTGTATTAACTCCTCGTGCGCAACTCGCTGGTGCTGTAAATACCTTATATATTCAGGATGGAAGTATTTTTGGTGACAACACTGATGGTGCGGGCCTAGTCAGGGATTTACTGGCGCAAGGCATCCCTATTCAAGGTGCGCGTATCTTGTTATTGGGTGCTGGCGGCGCTGCTCGCGGTGTCCTTGGCCCATTGCTGGAGCAGTCTCCTGAGCAACTCATCATTACCAACCGCTCTAACGAAAAGGCGGTGGAGTTAGTTCAGTTATTTGGCGATCTTGCTAAAAATCGCAGCGTCAATCTTGCGTCTATAACATTCAATGACTTGGAAGATCCGGAGAAAGCATCCCCACCTTTTGATTTAGTCATCAATGCAACTGCAGCTGGCTTAACTGACCAATCCCCTTTAAGTGCTGCGGCTGCACATCATATTTTCAATCCCAGTTCATTTGCTTATGACATGGTCTATGGGAAAACAACTGCTTTTATGCAACAGGCATTACAAAGAGGTGCGCGCGTGAGTGATGGGCTAGGCATGCTGGTAGAGCAGGCTGCCGATGCTTTCCTCATTTGGCGTGGTGCTGATTTAAGTCAAATGATTGACCCTCGCTTGATATTGACCCAGCTTCGTAGCTAAAGCATTTCATGCGCCCGCTTTCCTATTTTTTAAAGTGCGCGCTTGGCGGATTTATCGCCATGCAAATCTACTTTATTATTCAGATTGCCCTGTGGACTACTGTTGATCCGAGCAGTACTGCTTTTCAAAGGGCGGAGCGCTGGCGTTTATGTGGCTGGCATTGGGCTTGTCCAATTCAATCATCTTGGGTTCCTTACAAGAAAATTTCTGCCAATCTCAAGCGAGCTGTTTTGGTCAGTGAAGACGATATCTTTTTTCAGCACAAAGGGGTGCGCGTAGAAGATATGCAAAAAGCATGGGAAAAAAATCAGCAGAAAACTGGTAAATCTAAGACCGCTCTGCGGGGTGGATCGACGATTACCCAGCAGTTAGCAAAGAATTTATTTTTATCTTCTGAGCAAAATTACTTTCGCAAGGGGCAAGAACTGATCATCACGGGGCTGCTTGAAGTCATGCTATCTAAACAAAGATTGTTTGAGATTTATCTCAATTCGGTAGAGTGGGGTGAAGGCATCTTTGGCATTGGGGCAGCATCCATGCATTACTACGGGATGAGCCCAGTTTTGCTCGATAGAGAGCAGGCAGCCGCATTGGCGTCAGCCTTACCTGCTCCCAAATGCTTTGACAAAGCGCAGTATTGTAAGAAGGCAAATATCCATTTCCCTACTCGCCAAGATTTTATTTTAGAGAATATGGACCGGGTTGCTTTGACGCCACCTAAAAAATAATTTATTTCAGGACGGCAGTCCTTAGTGCATCACGGGTAGCGTGGGCTACGTTTCTGGCTGCCTCTGCAAAATCACTGCCAGAGCTGGCATATAAGATTGCTCTTGAAGAATTAATCATCATGCCCATGCCTGGTTTGTTTGGAATGCTGCCCGCCTTCACGGTGGCATCAATATCTCCGCCTTGGGCGCCAATTCCGGGGATTAATAATGGCATCTCGCCTACACGAGCCCGTACTTTGGCAATTTCTTCAGGGAAGGTTGCGCCAACAACCAAACTCAGTTGTCCTGAGGTATTCCACTGCTGCGCTGCCAATTTTGCGACGTGCAGATAGAGTGGTTCACCACTTGGGGAAACATTCAGAAACTGCAAGTCTGAACCGCCAGGATTGGAGGTGCGGCATAAAACAATCACCCCTTTGCCATGATGACGCAGATAGGGCTCAATCGAATCAAAGCCCATATAGGGGTTGACAGTCACTGCGTCGGCCCCATAGCGCTCAAAGGCTTCTAGGGCGTAATGCTCAGCAGTACTGCCGATATCCCCTCGCTTGGAGTCCAGTATCACGGGGATATGGGGGTATTTGTTCTTCAGATGCCCAATGAGCTTCTCCAATTGAGCTTCCGCTCTTTGGGAAGCAAAGTAGGCAAATTGGGGTTTGAAGGCACAGACTAAATCTGCTGTCGCATCGGCGATATCTCGGCAGAACTCAAAGATACCCTCGGGATTCCCTTGTAATGGCTGGGGTAAGCGCTTGGGATCTGGATCAAATCCTACGCACAACATACTGCCTTGGGAAGTCCATGCAGACTGGAGTTGCTGGTTAAAGGTATTTGTTCTAGAGTTCATTGGCTTTGGGCTTATTTTAGTGATTCTGTCATGTTCTATAGGATAAACTAGCGCACATTCCTTAGGAGTCCACCATGATCAACTTGTTCGTCCTGCAAAATGGCCGCCTCTCTCAAGAGCAAGTCGAAGATCGCAATGAATTGTTGCAATATTCAAACCCTATCTGGATCGATGTAGTTGATCCCGAAGAGGAAGAGCTCATTTGGATTAAAGAGGCTTTTGGCGTACTTCTCCCTGAATTGGATGATTTGGGCGACTTAGAGGCTTCTGCCCGCTATTTTGAGGCCGATGATGGCCATCTTCATATTCGAACCGATTTCCTGCTGGATGAAGAGGAGACCTCTCGCAACGTGCGGGTGGCGTTTGTAATGACCAAGCAGGTCTTATTTTCGATTCATGATGAAGATTTACCGGTATTCCGTTTGGTACGCTTACGTGCCCGTTTGCGCCCAGGCTCAGTAAGCAATGCTAAAGATGTACTACTTGATTTGTACTCCACTGATGCTGAGTATTCTGCTGATGCTCTGGAGGAGGTTTATGAAAACCTTGAGCAAGCTGGCAAACGTGTTTTATCCGATGAAATTACCGATTCAGACGCTGCTGAGGTTTTGGAAACCATCGCTAAAGAGGAGGATACCAACGGACGTATTCGTCGCAATGTGATGGATACGCGTCGGGCATTATCTTTCTTGATGCGTAGTAAATTGTTATCAGATGAGCAGCAAGAAGAAGCGCGACAAATTTTGCGCGACATTGATTCTTTAGAAAACCATACTGCATTCTTATTCGATAAGATTAACTTCTTGATGGATGCTACGGTGGGTTTCATTAACTTGAACCAAAGTAAGATTATTAAGATCTTCTCGGTGGTATCGGTCGCCTTGATGCCACCAACATTGCTGGCAAGTATCTGGGGAATGAACTATCGCTACATGCCTGAATTAGAAATGCCATGGGGTTATCCAATGGCTATTGGTGCAATGATTATTTCTGCGATTATTCCTTTAGGCTACTTCCGTCACAAAGGTTGGATGAATTAATTCAGTAGCGCGATTAATTCAGAGAGAACATAGCAACAAGCTTGTTCTCTCACTGCTTGTCGATCACCTACGAAATGCATCGTTTTGGTAGTTGCGCTACTAATCGTATTAATTTGATCATTTATTGCCCACCCAAAACAAACAGTCCCAACCGGTTTTTCTGGTGAGCCGCCTGTAGGTCCAGCTATCCCAGTAATCGAGACGCCAATATTGACGCCAGCATGAGCTTGCACACCTTCTGCCATCGCCTTTGCTACCTGCTTACTAACGGCGCCAAACGATTCAATCATTTCTACTGGTACACCTAAGCATTCTGTTTTGGCCACATTGCTATAGGTGATGTATCCCCGCTCAAACCAATCGCTAGAACCCGCCAGATCAGTGAGCGTTGCACAAACCAATCCTCCAGTGCAAGACTCTGCTAAGGCGATGGTCCAACCCCTGCTGATCAGAATGCTGGCAAGGTCTTTTGCTAAATCTTCGCTAGATTTAATATATTGGTTCATGAAAATGGCCTGATCAGTGTTTGCAAAAGCGCGATGGTAAATAAAGTAAAGAATGCGGCTGCTAAATCATCAGCAATAATCCCAAAACCGCGCCATAGAATTTGTCCAAGACTAGAGGGGGAATGGTCAGCGCTATCTTCCACCTGTTTAAAGTGGCGATCAATCATGCCGATGGGCCCCGGCTTTACAGCATCAAAAAAGCGGAATAGTGCAAACGCAAGTACTTGTAGCCAAATCTCTGCAGGCATGATGATGAGCAGGATAAGCCAGAAGGCCAGGATCTCATCCCAGACTATTCCACCAAAATCTTTTTTCCCGAGCTCTTCGCTGACATGGCCACAGATCCAACATCCCAAGAGAATGCCGCCGCCGATGATCCAGAAAAAATCTTCAGTGGAAAGAAAATATTCTCCAAGTAAGAAAGCTGCCCATGCCCACAGAGTACCCGCTGTACCTGGTGCAATCGGAGTTAATCCACTACCAAAACCAAACGCAATCGTACGACTAGCGGATGCGAATACCCACTTGAATGAGGGTGTTGGTACTAAGGGTGATTTGTCTTCAGTAATCATGCAAAGTGATCAAAAGATTTAAGGAGGGCAGCAGTTTCAATATCGTTTAAGTGCTCACCATCGGAGGTAATCAGCGAGATGCTAACTTCAGTATTGTGCATGGGCAAGATATGGCCAATGCGAGTTAGAGGCAAATCAAGGGCATTGCTGATACCTTCGATTGTTGACCGCTGAAGTGATGAAGCGGTAAAGCAAAGTTCGTAATCATCTCCGCCACAAGCAGCAAATTGATCCTGAAGAGCAGACTCTTGCTTTAAAAGAGTGGATGATTTGGGTAGTTGGCCTAAAAAGACATCTGCATCTTTTTTGGATTGCTCCAAGATATGCTTAAGGTCACCCAACAAGCCATCGGAAATATCTAGTGCTGCGCTTGCAATTCCTCTTAAAGCCATCCCGAGTTGAATTCTAGGGTTAGGTTGGTGCATGCGAGATTGAACGCAATCTAAATCTGATTTAGTTAATAGTATTTCATGACGCAGTGCAGCAAGAGTGAGTCTTGCATCTCCCACTGTTCCCGAAATCCAAATATCGTCTCCGTCTAATGCCCCTGATCGTGTAATGGCTTTTCCTTTGGGTATGGCGCCAAAAGCAGTAATACAAATATTGAGCGGTCCAGAGGTGGTATCGCCACCAATCAGGGGGCAGGAGTAGGTATTTGCAATGGCAAATAAGCCCTTAGAGAAGGCCTCAAGCCACTGTGGATCTGCCGCTGGTAGCGCAAGCGCAAGTGTGAATCCTAAAGGCTTAGCGCCCATAGCAGCAAGGTCTGAGAGGTTCACGGCTAAGGCTTTGTGACCCAAGTACTCTGGATTGGCGCCCGCTAAAAAGTGCCTACCTTCGACCAGCATGTCGCTAGTGATAGCAATGTATTCATCTGGATTGGGTGTGAGCAGGGCGCAATCATCACCAATCCCCAAAGCAATGGAATTTTTATTGGCTGCAAGCATGGCTTGAGACTGCGTTTTAAAAAAACGTTCAATGAGCGCAAATTCGCCAAGCGAAGGGGATTGAGATTGCATGCCCTATTTTATGACCCTTAGGGGTCCGACATCAGAGAGGAATAGAATTAGAGACTTCAATATGTCTTAGCGATGAGTGAACTGATGAGCAAATCAAGCGATAGCAGCAAAGAACAGCAGGCGGCGGATTTAAGAGCAGCAGCTCTCCACTATCACGAGTTTCCAGTTCCAGGAAAAATCGAAATTGCCCCAACAAAGCAATTAACCAATCAACGTGACTTAGCACTTGCCTATACCCCTGGTGTAGCAGCCGCTTGTGAAGAAATTGTTAAAGATCCTGCAAATGCATTTCGCTATACAGCCCGTGGAAATTTAGTTGGCGTGATTACCAACGGCACTGCTGTTTTAGGTTTAGGAAATATTGGGCCATTGGCTAGTAAGCCAGTGATGGAAGGGAAAGCGGTTTTGTTTAAGAAGTTCGCTGGTATTGATGTATTCGATATTGAAGTGAATGAAAACGATCCTGAAAAGCTCATAGAAATTATTGCAGCACTTGAGCCTACCTTTGGCGGTATCAATTTAGAAGACATCAAAGCGCCAGATTGCTTTGTAGTGGAACGTAAGTTGCAAGCGCGTATGAAGATTCCAGTCTTTCATGATGATCAGCATGGCACTGCAATTGTGGTTGCCGCAGCGATTTTGAATGGTTTGAAGGTAGTTGGTAAAGATGTAGCTAACGTGAAGTTGGTGACATCTGGTGCCGGCGCTGCAGCTTTAGCTTGTTTGGACTTGCTGGTTGATTTAGGCATTCCACGTAAAAATATTTGGGTAACCGATTTAGCTGGCGTGGCTTATAAGGGCCGTAAGGAATTAATGGATCCAGAGAAGGAGCCATTCTGCCAAGAGACTACGCTAAGAACATTGGATGAGGCTATTGAAGGCGCTGACATCTTTCTAGGCCTTTCTGCTGGTGGCGTCTTAAAGCAAAGCATGGTCAAAAAGATGGCACCTAACCCATTGGTCTATGCCTTAGCAAACCCAACACCAGAGATACTTCCTGAGGAGGTAAAAGAAGTGCGTCCAGATGCTGTAATGGCAACGGGTCGTACCGACTATCCAAATCAAGTCAATAACGTTTTATGTTTCCCATTTATTTTCCGTGGTGCTTTAGATGTTGGAGCCACTACCATTACGCGCGGCATGGAAGTAGCTGCTGTCAAGGCAGTTGCCGAGCTAGCTCAGGCGGAACAAAGCGAAATAGTGACATCGGTATATGGCATTGAGAATTTATCTTTTGGCCCTGAGTACTTAATTCCTAAGCCATTCGACCCACGCCTCATTACCGTGATAGCGCCTGCAGTGGCAAAGGCAGCGATGGATGATGGGGTTGCACAGCGCCCAATTAAAGATTTTGATGCATATCGCAATCAGCTTCAGCAATTTGTCTATCACTCAGGGACTTTGATGAAGCCCTTATTTAGCATTGCTAAGCGCGTTCCGGCTAATCAAAAGCGGATTGTCTTTGCTGAGGGTGAAGATGAGCGCGTATTGCGTGCGGTGCAAATCATTGTTGACGAGCACTTAGCAACACCGATTTTGGTTGGTCGCCCCGCTGTTATTGAGCATCGGATTGGAAAATTTGGCTTGCGCATTAAAGAGGGCGAAGACTTTGATATCGTGAATCCTGAAAATGATTCACGATTCCGTGATTTTTGGCAAACCTACCTGGCTTTAACTGAGCGCAAAGGCGTTACCGAATCATTTGCTAAATTAGAAATGCGTCGTCGTAATAGCTTAATTGGCTCGATCATGATTAGTAAGGGTATGGCCGACGGCATGATTTGCGGCACAGTGGGCAACTCCGCAACGCACCTGAAGTATATTGATGAAGTAGTTGGTCACGAACCGGGGGCTAATGTGTATGGCGCGATGGCTGGTTTGATTTTGCCAGGGCGCCAAGTATTCTTAGTAGATACCCACATTAATATTGATCCGACTGCAGAGCAATTGGCTGAAATCACGCTGATGGCTGCTAGTGAGATGCGTAAGTTAGGTTTAGTCCCTAAAGTTGCTCTCTTGTCACATTCTAATTTTGGTTCAAGTAATGCCCCATCTGCTGTGAAGATGCGCGAAGTGTTGGCGTTGATTCAGAAAGCAGACCCTGCGCTTGAAGTTGATGGCGAGATGCATGGTGATAGCGCATTAGATGAAACGATTCGTGCGGGCGCCATCAGCACT
This sequence comes from uncultured beta proteobacterium, assembly GCA_903827075.1. Lineage (GTDB taxonomy): Bacteria > Pseudomonadota > Gammaproteobacteria > Burkholderiales > Burkholderiaceae > Polynucleobacter. The sequence goes on from CAIKGX010000231.1 coordinate 8,737, forward strand.
TCCCCATTAAAGGGTGATGCTAATTTATTAGTGCTGCCTAATATTGATGCTGCGAATATTTCTTACAACTTACTCAAGACAGCGGCAGGTAACGGAATAGCGATTGGACCTCTGTTGTTAGGGGTTGCTAAGCCAATTCACATCCTTACTCCAGCAGCTACAGTACGCCGGATCGTGAATGTGACCACTTTAGCCGTCGTTGAAGCAGCCAGTAATGCCAAAGGGGTTGTATAAAGCGTCGCGTAAGTTACTTATATTAAGTTAGTTAGTGATAGC
>CAIKGX010000232.1 GCA_903827075.1 uncultured beta proteobacterium
AGCTTCCAAAATACCATTAAAGGTAGCGCTGGGACGCATCACTGCTTTGAACTTAGCAGCATCAGGCATGAAGTAGCCACCGATATCCGCTGGCTTGCCTTGAACTGCTTTAAATTCGGCAACAATCTTTTGCTCATTTTCAGCCAAGGATTTAGCCAGAGGTGCAAAGTGAGCCTGCAACTCTTTATCTTCAGATTGAGCAGCCAGTGCTTGCGCCCAATACATCGCTAAATAGAACTGACTTCCGCGGTTATCCAATTCACCAGTGCGTGGTGAAGGGGACTTATTGTTATCCAATAACTTACCAGTAGCCTCATCTAATGTGCGAGCCAAAATTTTCACTTTGGCATTGCCCGTTTTATCACCAATGTCTTCCAGAGAAACTGCCAAGGCTAAGAACTCTCCCAAGGAATCCCAGCGCAAGTGATTCTCTTCAACCAATTGCTGAACATGCTTAGGTGCAGATCCGCCAGCACCAGTTTCAAACAGGCCGCCACCAGCCATCAATGGCACGATAGATAACATCTTGGCACTAGTACCTAATTCCATAATTGGGAACAAGTCAGTGAGGTAGTCACGCAAGATATTGCCGGTTACAGAGATGGTATCTTTGCCGCGAATCACGCGCTCTAATGTGAAACGCATTGCGCGGGTCTGGGACATGATCTGAATATCCACACCATTCAAGTCATAATCTTTGAGGTAAGTATTGACCTTCTTGATTAACTCAGCCTCATGTGGGCGGTACTCGTCTAGCCAGAACACGGCTGGTGTATTGGAGAGGCGTGCGCGATTGACAGCCAATTTGACCCAATCCCGAATCGGCGCATCTTTTGCCTGACACATACGCCAGATATCGCCCTCTTCTACATTCTCTTCAAGCAATACCGTGCCATCATCCGCAACAATACGAGCAACGCCCGCTTCGGGGATTTCAAAAGTCTTATCGTGTGAACCGTACTCTTCAGCCTGCTGTGCCATCAAACCGACGTTTGGCACGGTGCCCATAGTAGTTGGATCAAAGTTACCGTGGGTTTTACAGAAGTTAATCATCTCTTGGTAAATACGGGCGAAGGTACTTTCTGGTATCACGGCCTTGGTGTCATGAAGACGGCCATCGGCGCCCCACATTTTGCCGCCAACCCGAATCATCGCAGGCATAGAGGCATCCACGATCACATCACTTGGGGAATGCAAGTTAGTAATGCCCTTAGCAGAGTCCACCATCGCTAATGCTGGGCGATGCTCGTGGCAAGCATGTAAATCTTGAATGATTTCTTCGCGCTTAGATTCTGGCAAAGTTTTAATTTTTTCATACAAGCTGCTCATACCATTATTGGCATTCACACCCAACTCTTCAAATAATTTGGCATGTTTTGCAAAGGCATCTTTATAGAAAATCTTGACTGCATGACCAAACACGATGGGATGTGAGACTTTCATCATGGTTGCCTTAACGTGCAAGGACAACATCATGCCGGTCTTATAAGCATCTTCGATTTCTTTTTCATAGAAATCGCATAATGCTTTTTTGCTCATGAACATGCTGTCGATAATTTCACCAGCAAGCAAGGAGACTTTAGGCTTCAAAACAATGGTTTTACCACTCTTGGTCACCAGATCCATCTTCACGTCACAGGCTTTGGTCATCGTCATTGACTTCTCACCTGCATAGAAGTCGCCTTCATGCATATGGGATACGTGGGTGCGGGACGCTTGACTCCACTCACCCATGGAATGCGGATTCTTACGGGCATAACGTTTAACAGCGGGTGGTGCACGGCGATCAGAGTTACCTTCGCGCAATACTGGGTTAACAGCGCTACCTAAACATTTTGAATAACGGGTACGAATGGATTTCTCAGCATCATCTTTAGGATCATCTGGGTAGTTTGGAATCTTGTAGCCCTTAGATTGCAACTCTTTAATTGCATTTAGCAATTGTGGGATTGAGGCACTGATATTCGGTAACTTAATAATATTGGTATCAGGTAACAAAGTCATACGACCCAGTTCAGCCAAGTTATCAGAAACCTTTTGTTCGTCACTTAGGCAATCGGAGAACTCTGACAAGATGCGTGCTGCTACAGAAATGTCGCTCTCCACAACATCTACGCCAACGGGCTCAGTGAAAGTGCGAATGATTGGCAGAAATGCGCAGGTCGCCAAGAGGGGCGCCTCATCTGTCAGCGTGTAAATGATCTTTGATTTCTCTGAAGCCATTGATGTTTCCTCGGTATGGATAGATTTACAAGGCCCCTAGGACCAGTCTTCCATTTTAAATCATCAGCCTTTCTGAAATAAGTCGTTTTAGGGACCAAAAGGCTTTAACTTGCCCAATTTAAGGGAATCCACCAAGATGATCGCTGTTTTCAATCGGCCGTAAACTCCCAAAGATGACTGGTAAGCACCCCCTCCTAAATCAGAACCTCGTTTTACTCATCATTTGCCAGGGCCTGTTTCTGACCAATAACGTCACATTTATTGCCATTAATGGACTGGTTGGCTTAAGCCTCAGTCCAGCTAGCTGGATGGCCACCCTCCCCGTCATGGGCTATGTGGTGGGCGCAGCCTTCTCCACATCCATCGTCGCTAAAACCCAAAATTACTTTGGTCGCAAGATTTCCTTTCAGCTAGGACTCTTGGTAGCAGTCTTTTCGGCTCTGCTATGCGCCTATGCAGCCATTTCCCAGAACTTCTGGCTCTTAGTTCTGGGAACCTTTATTGCGGGCTATTACAGCGCTAATGGGCAACTCTACCGATTTGCCGCAGCAGAACTGACGGTGGCCAGTCAAAGGGATAAGGCAGTCTCCTGGGTCTTAGCTGGCGGCATTTTAGGTGCAGTAGTTGGCCCCAATCTGGCCTCTTGGACCCAAAACCTCTTTGATACCGCTTTCTTGGGTGCTTACATCACCCTGGCGATTGCCGGAGTCATTGGAATTGGTGTGATGCAGTTCATTCATTTTCCTGATGAATTTAAGACCCATCATGCATTAGGTGCTGGGCGAGACCTCAAAACAATTTTGCAGCAACCTGTGTTTATGGTGGCTGTCATTGGCGCCGCACTGGGTTATGGAGTAATGAACTTACTCATGGCTGCTACACCGCTAGCAATGCAAATCTGCGGTCTGCCCTTTTCTGATACTGCATTGGTATTAGAGTGGCATGTCATTGGCATGTTTGCGCCTGGATTTTTTACGGGCTCCCTCATTCAACGCTTTGGTGCGATCAAAATCATGGGTGTTGGCGTAGCTTTAAATTTCCTTTGCATTGTGATTGCACTGACTGGAATTCATCTGCATCAGTTTGTCATTGCCCTTTTTGTGCTGGGTGTTGGCTGGAACTTTCTCTTTACCGGTTCAACTACCTTGGCCATGACGGCCTATAAACCCGAAGAAAAGGATAAGGCGCAAGCGGCCATCAATTTCTTTGTATTTGGCACGATGGCTTTCACATCCTTTGGATCAGGCGCATTAATCACCACACAAGGTTGGAATATTCTCAATTTGGGGTCGATCATTCCAGTCGCTATTACTGCAGCAGCACTCGTTTGGCTCAGTATCCAAAAGAAGAAGTTACTAAATTCTTAAGGCCTTCTTAAGAAGCTTTAGCTAACGGCAAGTTGAATAAAATATTTTGGGGTTTGAGCTTTAATTGCTTCTCATCGTTCATCGCTATGCCCATATATACCGGCTTACCGGCCTGAGCCCCAGCAACCGCTGCTTCATCAATAAAGTCTAGGCGGAACAAGCAAATGATCTTCTCCAGATCTCCCGAATCAAGCTGCTCTTTGTTATATAGCTGATTGAGAATGTGAGTAGCGCTAGCATCTAAGCCAACATGCCATGACCACTTTGGATCAGTAATTTGTTGCATCGGTGTAATGCGTACCTTCACCCCAAGAAAGTGCTCAATCCATTTTTCCAGCACTCGGCAAAAATGGTTGATGGGCGCCTGACCAAAGTTCAGCTGAATTGCAAAGTCATGATCCTCATCCTTGGTCCAATACATCTCTGCATTCTCTTCATACAGGACGTCTAGATCGATGGATCGCATTGTCATGGACTTTCCTTTGAGCAAATCCATGATATTGCCGGTTTCTCCAGCCTGGGCATTACGTGACACAAGCTCATCGTCAGCCGCCATCACAACACCTTCATCCTGTACGCTGATTTTTTGTGTCCTGAAAAAGAGTTCGCCCACCCTCGCATCTAAAGGATCAGCCTCATCTCCTAAGATATGTCTAACAAATATTTGGGCTAGTTGACTAATGAATAAAGGCGGAACATCAACCCCCTCACCTTTAAACAAACTCATGTAAAAGCTCTCTAAGGAATGCGCTGCCAATAACTTTGCCCTGTAACGCAACCAGACTTGGTAGTTCACCTGAATATCACTATCAGCCATTTTCGCAATTTCTGCATCCGCAATGGTGGCGCGTGGATTCTCAGTAAGGCGTTGATGTAAAGCGCGCTCGATATCGCAGGACTCGGCCACGAGATTGAGCTCAGGACGCAAAAGATAGGTGCGCAAGAAATCATCCGTCACCAGCAATTGATTGTCTGGGCCAACTTGTAGCGTTTTATATGTGGATCGAGGCCAGTAATTAGTCATGAGAATTTGATTAGGAATCTTTGGATAGCTCAGAATATACTAGCGCTTCGATTTGGGTCAAAGAGGAAAAATAATGAGTGAACTTAAAAAAATAGATACGGTTGTAGGCGAAGGTAAAGAAGCGGCTGCAGGCAATCATGTGGATGTCCATTACACCGGCTGGCTCTTCGATGAAAAGGCTGCTGATAACAAGGGTCAAAAATTTGATAGCTCTTTAGACCGCGGTCAACTTTTTAGTTTCGGTCTTGGGGCTGGTCAGGTCATCAAAGGTTGGGATGAAGGGGTTGCAGGCATGAAAATCGGCGGCAAACGCACCCTCATTATTCCATCGGAGATGGGTTATGGTGCTCGTGGGGCTGGTGGCGTTATTCCCCCCAATGCCACTCTCGTATTTGATGTGGAATTACACGGAGTCAATTAACTTCTGATTGCGCTGATCAGCTAGCGCTGCAGAAATAAACAAAGGCCACCGCAGTTCACACTGGGGTGGCCTTTTTAATCATGCAACACTTCAATTAAGAGCGGAGATCTTTACCGTTCAAAGTGAGTTTATTCGAGCCAGCTGGCGCTGTTTGGCAAAGGCTAATTAAGCGATTTCTTTCAGCCATCACCTTATCGGTGTAGCCACCGTCATTTTCAGCGTTCGCCGCACCTACGTAGTACTTCAAACCATTGCGCAATGAACCCGTAGTGGCAATGAGGTACTTAAGGATGTATGCACCAACCCGAATATTGACTTCGGGCTTGACTGCATCAGCAGCACCGCCATACAAAGCGTACTTATCTTTGTGAATGATAGTCATTACCTGCATCAAGCCTTCAGCACCCGCAGCGCTTTTGGTGAGCGGATTGAAGTTAGACTCAATCGAAATCACCGCCAATAACAAAACGGGGTCAATATTGACTTCTTTTGCAATCAATACGGTATTGGAAACGTACTCTTCAATTTTTGCGCGATCTAAGCTGTATTTCTTTTCAAAGAAATCGGCAATGGCACGTTGATTCTTGAGCGAACCCATTAAATTGGTATCCAAAGCCTGTGGGTCAATCTTCGATGTGGGAATGCGGTCAGATAAATGCGAGATCGGCTTAACTTGAGCATGGGCCACTGAAGGCATAAGCAAAGCCACTGTTTGCTGCTTAGCTGTTGTTAAACCCATCTTTGTAGAAGCGGGTGCTTTGCCATAGATGACTGTGGCGATATCTTTATCTGCAACTGGTCTAGGCGCTTCATCTTGATATTGCTCGAGCATGCCAAAACCATTTTGCCAAACAATCTGACGAGCCTCATCAGGAACCAGAATGCGAGCCAGATCGAAAGCGCCGGCGTTAGTACCGTTACCCGACAGCCACAGACCAACAATCATGAAAACGGCAATAATCAGGATGCCATTAATGGCGCGATATAGCGGAGCCATGGCATAAGCCAATAGTGCTTTAGCGCTTGCTGAATTCAGCTGCGCCATTTGCAAATCACTCGAAGCGGTAGAAAAACATTTACTCATTTATTCTGTTGCAGCACCCCAAAAATCAAACTACTGATTTATGTTGCAGTGCAATAAGTTAAAAACATGAGCCATCCTAAGAAGGTTCTTATATCAAGTCAAGAATAAAGGAAGTGATTTCCATAACTTTTTGATCTGGAAATCAGTAAGATCCCTAATATGTCCTACTAATAATCAATTTAATCTATTTAAATCAATGACTTAAGAAAGTTAGGAAGCGCTAATTTCACACTGTAAAAAAGTGGCTTAAAAGGCACTTTTTTACTTATTTTGAAGAAAAATTTATCTGCTTATCCCATACATCTAGTGCCGAGCATTCCCCTTATTTCTACCGGTAGTGTTCATTGCTCTTTTTGGGAATGGCGAATGGAGATAACTTTTGTCTCCCTATTTTTCGATACTGCATCCGTGTGAAGTACTCGAAAACCCTGATAAACACTAGCCCTAGAGCTAACTTATAAAGTATTTTTTCCGACCGAAGCAAAGGACGGGTAAAAGAAAGTTGTGCGCAGAATTGACACTCCCCTACACTGTGAGGCGATGAAAAGAATAGTCAGACTTCTCTTACTCATGGGGCTGCTTAGCCCAATCAGCGCCTTTGCCCTCTTTGAAGAATGCAAGGACCTCTTTCCCAATCAACAAATTCCCAGCACCCCTCAAGCTGGCCGCGATCTGTGCTTTGATGACTTTGCAATCTATTACTCACCATTAGATAAGAAGCCAATCTATACAGTAGAGAGGCTGAATGGTAGCCAGCTCTTAGCACCTCACCCTCGTCGTAGTAACCAGTTTTATGAAGAGGCCCGGTTGCCAATGAAAGAGCGTGCCCTGATTTCTGACTATCGGGGCAGTGGCTATGACCGTGGGCACAATGTGCCAGCAGGCGATATGACCGGCGAAAAGGGGATGGCACAGTCCTTTTCCTTGGCTAATATGATGCCCCAAGCAAGGCAAAATAATCAGGGTATCTGGGCTAAGAATGTAGAAGAACCCACCCGCCTCTATGCCAAAAGAGTTCTCGGTGACCTGTATGTTTACACCGGGTCGACTGGAAGCTTAGGAGCGATTGGAAAAAGTGGCGTGATCATTCCCAGCCATATATATAAGTTGGTTTACGACCCCAGTAAAAAATTGGCTTGGGCCTACTGGGTGGAAAATACCAACGAAGCCACCATGACTCCCCCCATCTCCTATTTAGAGTTGGTCCAAAAAACAGGTATCGACTTTCATCTCCCTGAAGATCTCACTGAAAGCGCTCCCAAAATAGTAGGCAAGGCGCCACTAAACCCTAAACCAAAAATTGGCGGATGGTATCCCGTCTTCTTTGATCAATACTCAGCAGCTAAGGTAGACGAGATCATCACGAAAATGAAGGCTGGCAAAGTATCAAGTGTGCAGATTCAATACGACCGCAATACAGATCTAGCCAAGCAAATCGCTGGTCAAATTCAATCCCAAACTGATATGCCAGTAGGACTTACCCAAAGCAGCCCTCCAGAATCTTCGACTGTCAGCTACGAACGCAATCGCGTGGTGGCGATTATTCATTCCAAATAATTCTGCTTTAGCAGTCAGCTTGACTAGCTCCTAGTCCGGCTGCGATCGAGCCAAGATGCCATGCGCCCTCTGAATGGGCGCCAATAATCCCCTGAGACCATTGTGATCTAAGGTATGCATAAGCTCCAACAACTGACCAAGCTCACTCTGAGGAAATCCCTCTCGAGCAAACCAGGCTAAGTAATTGCCCGGAAGATCAGCCAGGTAACGGCCAGCATGCTTGCCAAAAGGCATCTTCATGGTGACGAGCTTTTCAAGATCTTCGGAATTCATGGGAATCCATCTTACAAGCTCTCCCGATATTTCTCGCACTAATTAAAAAGTGGTCTTTCCTCAATTGAGAATCATTCTTATTTGATCAGTTAAAATGAGAACCATTCTCATTCACTTTTATCCACCACTCTCTCAAAATTCATGAAATTAACTATCAAAAGACTGATCGCCTTTAGCATTCTCTTAGCCACTGCACTCCATTTATCCTTTGCCCATGCAGGTGAAGGCGTATTTGGTTGGATCTACACCCTAGATCTTCAGCCCAAAGGAAAGCTTGAGTTTGAGCAGCGCTTACAGCTCAATCAAGGACAGTCCAGTGGAACCTACGATGCATGGACAGCTAGAACAGAGTTGGAATACGGCTTAAGCAATGACCTGCAGATTGCCGGCTATATCAACTCCTACTACACCAATGCTAATCAAAATTACACCAATGCAGAAGCATGTGGAGATAGCCCCACTTGTACTGGTGGCTATGGAGTTCCTTCTAGCCATGATCCTTCTACTGCCTATAAGAAAAGTGGTATTGAAGGTGGATCTTTGGAAGCTATCTACCGAATAACCAATCCCGTGACATCCCCGGTTGGAGTTGGCCTGTACTTAGAGCCTACCTGGGGCAGAAATAAAGATGAGATTGAAGCACGGCTCTTGCTGCAATCCAACTTCATTGATGACCGCTTGGTTCTGGCAGGTAACGTAGTGGTAGCCAATGAACGCTTGAAGTTTATTGAAAATGGCAATGTACCAGAGTCCATGTTGGATTTTTTAGTCGGCGCTAGTTATCGCTTTGCCCCTAAGTGGTCGGCCGGTGTAGAAGCACGCTTTCATAATGACTACTCCGAGCTCAATTTACGCAATCAAGTTCAACGCGCAACCTTTGTGGGTCCCAATATGCACTACGCCGCCAAAGACTGGTGGGTAACTGGTGCTTGGCGCTATCAACTCAAAGGCGGTACCTGCATGGGCGGCGGGGAAGCGGAATGCTCTAACGCTCGGGTTTGGGATAGTCACTCAGTCAATGAGTTCATTGTCAAAGTCGGCTTCCCACTGAATTAAACATTTCACACTCACAGAATATAAAAATCATGAATTGGCAGCCCTCCCCTTGTGCTCTCATTGGCTTAGCAATGATTTCTGCGCCCATCATCGCCCACGCGAAGATCTATGTATCCATAGAGCAGGCTCAGAAAATCCTCTTTCCCAATAAAGGATTGACTAAAAATCCCATTGTCATTACAGACGATCTCCAAGACAAGATGCGTGCGGCTTCTAGCATTCGCCATCCTTTTCAAGGGGAGCGTATTTGGAAAACGGTAGACGGGGGGTGGTTTGTCGTTGACGAAGTAGTTGGTAAACATGAAATGATTACTTATGCCGTGGGGCTGAGCCCCACTGGCAGTGTGATTGGCATTGAAATATTGGAATACGTCGAATCCTATGGATACGAAGTAGCTGAACCCCAGTGGCACAAACAATTTATTGGCAAGACCGCTTCTGACCCCATCAAACTAAACCAAGATATTCAAAATATTGGTGGCGCCACCTTATCCTGCAAACACCTCACCGATGGAGTCAAAAGGGTGCTGACCTTATATGACCTGACTCTCAAAAATACCAGTCAGAAAAATAAATGATTCGTTGCAAACCCCTATTGGGTACTTATGTGGAAATTAGCGTGATAGATACGCCTTCTGCTGATCAATCGACTGAGGTGACCAATGCAGCATTTTCTGCCATTGAACAAGTGCAAGGATTGATGAGTTTTCATGATCCAAAAAGTGAACTCTCCAAAATCAATGCGCGAGCCCATCTCGCACCGGTTGATATTCATCCATGGATAGCTCAAGTCTTACGGATTGCACAAGAACTGCACGAGCAATCTGCGGGGCTTTTTAATTGTGGCATCGGTCATCGATTAATGGAGGCCGGATTACTACCTAGGCATGTTGCGCTTTCCTCTCATCACTTTGGCGGCATTGAAGACATCCAATGGATAGAGAGCCATGTGGTTCACTCGAAAATTCCGCTCTGCTTGGATCTCGGCGGCATTGCCAAAGGCTTTGCTGTAGATAAGGCTGTAGAAGCGTTGCTAGTATCTGGAACGTCTTCAGGCTCAGTTAACGCAGGCGGTGACATGCGTGTATTTGGGGGTATGGGTTACTCCATCCAAGTGCGCAATCCCGCTAGTCCTGCAGAATTAATCAACATTGGGATTCTGCAAAATGGTGCCATAGCAACTAGCAGCCTCTACTTCTCCCAAAGGGAACATGAGAAAAGCTATCTGGTAAACCCACTCAATCTGGCACATATTGATTTTCCAGAATCATATTCTGTTCTTGCAAAAGAATGTGTCTATGCTGATGCCCTCACGAAGGTAGTTGCTTTATCTGGGAATACGCATCACCCTTGTTTAAGCCAATATGGTGCTCAAGCTATTCGGATTGCTACATGAATCGCTTAGGAGCAATGCCGCCCTGGCAAAAGTCATTTGTACAAGTGGGAATGCTGACATGCTCACTGACTGGTGGAGTGTATTTACTAGGCCATGAATTTCATGTGAATAAAGCCGTATTAGGCTCTCATGCGGTATTGGCATGGCATGGTATTACAGCCATGCTTGCTATTCTGGCTTTAGGATCTGTTTTACCTTTTCATTTGAAGGCAGGTCTAAAGTCAAAACGAAAACTGATTAGTGGAGCAAGTCAGGTCGGCTGTTTATCTGTACTTTTGATAACAGCTGCTTTGCTGTATTACGGGCCTGAAGACATTCGTGACCTGGCCATCACTAGCCATTGGATTGTGGGTCTACTTTTTTTGGCCTGCTTTATTTTTCATGGTGTATTTAAGGCAAACAGGGTTCGAACTAAACCCTATTGAAAATAAAAAAGGGTGCATAAAATATGCACCCCGCTTTTATCCACAAGACTTTTTTTAACTACGCTACTATTACACCGATTACTTGCAGCAGGAGCCTTTGTCACCATCAGTACCGCAGGAGTTCATCCCAAGCAGTGGATACGCTGGGCAAAAACGGAACAAGCCTGTTGCCAATGGAATAAGGCCCAACCAACCCCACCATCCAACAATGCCATTCGCTGCCAATACCATCAGCACCATTCCCACAACAATTCTTAAAGTACGATCAATACCGCCTACATTGCATTTCATCATCAACTCCTTCTGGTCATTGTTTCATTAAATTGAACAGCTTACTTCTTACAATAGTGCTTATATAACAACGAAATTACCGCCGCCGCTACCTCACTAGCAAGCGAGTAGTAAATTTGCTTGCCTTCTCTACGCGTCTTTACTAACTTCTCCTTACGCAGTACTGTTAATTGCTGCGAGAGCGTTGGCTGATGAATATCTAAGGCTGCCTCTAGCTCGCCAACACATTTCTCCCCGCGTCCTATCTCGCACAAGAGCATCATCCGATCCCGGTTGGATAAGACTTTCATCAGCTTGCACGCATCCTCTGCGGAGGATTGCATTTTTTTTAATTCAGATTTAGACAGAATTAGACTCATATCAATGATTAATGTTTAAAGGGCGTTCAGGGGGATTTTTAAATACGATGTGCCATTGGCTTCTGGCTTCGGAAAATGACCCGCGCGAATATTCACCTGAATCGAAGGCAAGATGAGTGTGGGCATTTCTAGAGTGAGATCTCGAGCAGTGCGCATCTTCACAAACTGTTCTTGCGTAACCCCATCATGGATATGAATATTGCTCGCCTTTTCCTCGCCAACAGTAGTGTGAAATTCCACCGGACGTTCCGTAGGTGGGTAGTCATGGCACATATACAGCTTCGTATTTGCTGGGTACGATAAGATTTTTTGAATCGATTGGTACAGGGTTTTTGCATCACCGCCTGGAAAGTCGCAGCGTGCAGTACCTACATCTGGCATAAATACTGTATCGCCAACAAAGATGGCATCACCAATCTCATAAGCCATGCAGGCTGGGGTATGACCCGGCACAAAAAGCGCCTTTAGGGAAAGATTACCAAAAGAGAGTGATTCATCCTCTTTCAGTAAGTGATTAAATTGTGAGCCATCTACGGTAAAGCCATCGCCCAGATTAAATACACCCTTAAATACAGTCTGAACCTGGGTAATATGGTCGCCAATGACTAATTGGCCACCTAGTTGGCTCTGTAAATAAGGTGCTGCTGTGAGGTGGTCAGCATGGGCGTGGGTTTCTAAAATCCAAGTTACCTGCAGGTGGTGTGCTTTTACGAAGGCAATGACTGCGTCAGCAGACTGGGTGGACGTTCTACCTGACTTGGGGTCGTAGTTCATGACAGAGTCAATAATGACGCAAGGACTAGCTTCGGACTCATATACAACATAGGTAAAGGTCCACGTCTCTGGGTCAAAAAAGTCTTTAATGATGGCTTGCGGCTGTG
>CAIKGX010000233.1 GCA_903827075.1 uncultured beta proteobacterium
CCCTTTTTTAAGCTATTGACTGTTACTCTTGACCACTTGGGTCAATTCAATGACATCTGCGTTGCAATCAGCCGTATTGAGCTGATGACGGCATCTGACCCTCGTTTGTTTTTTGCTTTAGGCTGGCTAAAAGCAGAGCGTTTACGCTTAAGGGGTTTATGTGAAAAAAGCCTCAAAGCACTGTTTCTAACTAAGCCTGCCTGGTAGCTTCTCATCAACACCCTCTATGTGAGATTTATTGCCCTAGAGTGGTGCGACATTTGCCGCTTTTTTACATTTCTGTCATCTTGACCCTTTAAGGTGTCTTTATAGCGGCTTTACCTACTTTATTGGGATGTAGTTGATATGAAAAGAAGTGTATTTGACATGCTGATGGACATCAAAATGGATGTCTTTAAGTCTTTAAAAAAGGTTTCTGATTCAGTGGTATCCACAACAAGTAATCATGATTTATCAACGATGAATGCGGTGATGGAAGATCCCACCAATACAGTGGATGAGGATCTCGTAATTGAACCATCAGCTATATCAACCCTGCAAGTAGAAATCATTACCCCAGAAACACGTTATTTTGAAATTGAAGATAAAGGCCTGATTAAGAAAATTGCCTATACGATCTCCGGCAACCTGAATGCAGACAAGGTGCTCCTCTGTTTGCCTGGTTTATTAGAAACTAAAGCATCATTTTTAGTATTGCATGCCTATTTTCTCAAGTTTGAAGAATGCAAAGTCATCAGTATTGACGTTTCAGGGCGGGGGGAGTCAGATTACCTTGGTGAGCGGGGCGAGTACACCATGTCTTTATACCTATCTGAAATTAGCGCATTGATTCAGCAGGTGGCCTTAATTAATAAGAGCCCAACTACTCGTATGACTATTCTGGGGACCAGCATGGGTGGCGTACTGGCGATGTATCTCACACAGATCTTCAATCGAAAAGTGGCGGGAATTATCCTCAATGATATTGCGCTGACGGTCAATTGGACCTCTCTCTATGCCCTTTATAAATCCATGAAAAATGAAATTGGTTTTAAAGAGGTTAGAGATTTGGCAAAGGATCTCAGCGTAGATGAAAGAGCCATTACTGATGTTCAGCGCCCAGGACACTTTGACCTCTCCTATCGCGCCGATATCTGGGGTATGAACTTTCATGAAGCGCTTGAGGGTTATAAAGGAAAAGTAGGTTTGATATACGGCGGTAAATCTGAAATTTGCACTAAGCAGCGGGTAGATGAAGCTAAAACCCATTTACCCTCTCTGCAAACCTGCAAAGTTGAGAATGCAGGGCATCCTGCGCCATTCAATTTACAAGTATGTGGCTTTATACAGACCCAAATGGGGATGGGATACTAAGCCCATCTTTTTAGTCATTACTTATATAGCTGCCGCTCTTCACTCAGTATTTTAATTTCCAACTCGCCAAATAGGTAGGATTCTGAGTCAAGTTGTTTCCAGCCTAGATCTTGAAATACATCCGTATAAGGCGTTGAGTACTTCATTGAAGTGCCGTAAAAGATATCGGTCAATTCATCTTGCTCATCGTCATCAATGGTTTCTGAAAAATAAATGACTTTTTCGCCATCATAGGTATTACTGATATTGGCACCAAGGATGTCTTTAATGCAAATGCCAATGTCGGCCTGATATTGCTTGATAAACTTTGGCTTGATTGTCGTGACAACGGAGCCGAGTTTCCAGACCATACCGCATTTAATTTCTTTATTGTCTTTTTGAAAGATATGACGCTCTACTAAGGAGCCTAATTCTAAAGGGATGATCTGATAAAGCATATAGAAGTCTCCTGAATCGATGGCCTTTCAGCAAAAATACCTAGGTATTTTGCAAGCCCTTTATGACAATGACATTATTCGCTTATACATAACAAAAAAATCCCCAAGCGAACTTGGGGAAAAATTGTTTACTGCAAGGAGTTTCACTTCAAAATCCAGTTCATATTGCGCCTTATATGTGGCAGTTTTATGAAAAAATACTCTTTTTTACATTCCCAAAAGAGGGCGTTGGTAATTGAGGTAAATCAAACGACTTGTAATAATTGAATGCTAAATTCATTAACTGATAAAAGCCGACGCAGTGGGAGACCAGTCTTGAATAAGTCCGAGTTAATTGAAAAAATTGCACAAGGTGCTGATATTTCCCATCAAAGTGCTGAGCGAACACTCAATTCAATCATTGAAAACATTATTCAGACTATTAGCAATGGTGAATCAGTGCAGTTGATTGGTTTAGGTAGCTTTAACCAAGGCCATCGTAGTGCTCGGATCGGCCGTAATCCACAGACTGGTGCAGAAATTCAGATTCTTGCCGTGACCACAGTGAAATTTACTGCTGGTAAGGCCTTTAAGGATGCTGTCAATCAACGTAAGTAAATTGATTGCAGCTTATGTGTATGGTTACCTATGGGCTGTTAGAACAAACTGCTCGCAAGCAGGGCGACAGAGTTACCCCTCATCTCCCATAAGTAGATATTTAGTTTCTCTACTTCAGCGTGACTTGTCTATCGCAATTCCAAGATATCTTACGAGGTGAAATTGTCATAATTGAGCTTGATTACTTGAGCTCATTCACGGTTTAAACAGGAATGCTGCACCACGGAATAAATACCATAAATTATGTATGGATAATTTTTAGTAAAAAATACTCAATGCAAGAATGGTGTAAGAGCGAGCACCCAAAATCATCCTTGCATTGATTAAAAATTACTTCTTTTTAGGTGTTGTGATTGATGCAGCCATCGCATCAAAGTAAATCACTTTAACTTGCTCGCCTACATTGACATCCGCCATCAACGCAGGATTTTTTACGGTTACAACCGTTACCTTACCGCTAGGACCTTTGACTGACACTAAATTTTTAGTGCGATCTACGGCAACAATGTCGGCAATAATTGTGGTGGTGTTAGAAATAGTCCGCGCTGGCTTTTCACCTGCCTTAGAGGCTGTTTCGTTAGTAGTTTCTACTTTGCTACGAATACCATCGCTTTTGGTTTTAATCAATTCAATAGCCACTGCAAGCTCATAAGTGACATTCAAACGATCGCCTTTTTTGATCTGGTCAAAATTCTTGATTTCTGGACCCGCAACAAATTTAGACTCACCTTCGTTATTTTTGAAGTAAATAGTGCGCGTCTTTTTATCAATCTTAGTTACAACACCCTCATACAGTTGATAAATGTTATCGACAACAGCGGCGTCTACCACTAC
Organism: uncultured beta proteobacterium; assembly: GCA_903827075.1. GTDB lineage: Bacteria > Pseudomonadota > Gammaproteobacteria > Burkholderiales > Burkholderiaceae > Polynucleobacter. Next base: position 3,222 of record CAIKGX010000233.1, read on the forward strand.
AGGCTTAGCAGCGCCTGGCGCTTGAGCCATTACCACTGCAGGAAGGGTGAATACAGTGGCAGCAACAAGCGCTATTGGGGCAAATTTGATTTTCATAACTTTCCTTAAATTTAGAGATTTCATTGATGATATTAGCGTATTTCTGAGGCTACGCTGCCCCAGGACAGCAGCCTAGTAGCCATAAAGAAATTTGTGCACTTCTTTGATAACATCATTTCTTTCCCCTACAGCAGTCAAAAAGGATCGAGATGCCCAAATTTGCAGCAAACCTCACGATGTTGTTTAATGAAACCCCCTTTATGGGGCGCTTTTCTCGTGCCAAATTAGGGGGTTTTACTGCGGTGGAGTTTCTTTTTCCTTATGCTTTTGCAGCTCAAGACATTAAGACTCAGCTCGATAACAATGGATTAAAGCTCGTTTTACACAATTTACCGGCTGGAGATTGGGAAGCGGGGGAGAGGGGTATTGCCTGTCACCCAGACCGGGTCGACGAATTTAAGGCTGGAGTAGGTAAAGCGATCGAATATGCCCAGATTTTGGGAGTAGCGCAACTGAACTGCCTTGCTGGGAAAACACCGCTTGGCCTTGATGCTCAGTTAGTCAGAAGCACTTTTGTCTCCAATCTCCAATACGCTGCTGCTGAGCTAAAGAAGGCGGGCCTTAAGCTCCTCATAGAGCCTATCAATACGTTTGATATTCCGGGCTTTTATCTATCAAAAACTCAACAGGCTATAGATATTCTCGATGATGTCGGTGCAGATAATGCATTTCTTCAATATGACATTTACCATGCTCAACGGATGGAAGGTGAATTGGCCAGCACGATTGAAAAATTCTTACCGCGTATTGCCCATATTCAATTGGCCGACAATCCAGGGCGTAATGAACCAGGTACCGGGGAGATCAATTATGGCTACCTATTCAAGCTACTAGATCGACTGGCTTATCCAGGTTGGATTGGTTGTGAATATAAGCCGTTGACCAATACCGAGGATGGACTTGCTTGGGTAAATCAATATAAGTCATAAAGCGATTTGCAGTCATTGCATTGCTTGAATTTCAAAATATAAACAGAACAGGGACAGGAAGCACGCATGAGCACTAAATTAAAATTAGGATTTATAGGTCTGGGAATTATGGGTGCCCCAATGGCGGGCCACTTAATAGCCGCTGGCCATGAGGTATTTATCAATACCAGAAGCAAGGTTCCAGAAGAGCTTGCCTCCACTTCAGCAACCCTCTGTAGCAGCCCTCAAGAAGTGGCTGAAAAAGCAGACATCATCATCACGATGGTTCCCGATACACCGGATGTAGAAAAAGTATTGTTTGGTGATGGGGGCATTGCTGCAGGACTATCAAAAGGCAAGATCGTAGTCGATATGAGCTCTATATCCCCCATTGCCACTAAAGAGTTTGCAAAACAAATTAATGCACTCGGTGGTGATTATTTAGATGCTCCTGTATCAGGCGGTCAATTGGGAGCGAAGAACGCCACACTCACCATCATGGTTGGTGGTGATGAATCTGTATTTGAAAAAGTCAAACCCATATTTGAATTGCTGGGTAAGAACATCACCTTAGTTGGCGCTAATGGCGCCGGTCAAATTACTAAGGTAGCCAATCAAATCATTGTGGCCTTAAATATTGAAGCAGTTGCTGAAGCCTTGGTATTTGCCGCTAAAGCTGGCGCGGATCCTGCAAAAGTACGTCAAGCTTTAATGGGAGGTTTTGCTAGCTCGAAAATTTTAGAAGTGCATGGCGAACGGATGATCAATCGTACATTTGATCCTGGATTTAGAATTGAGTTACATCAAAAGGATTTAAATCTTGCTCTGAGTAGCGCCCGCGCCTTAGGAGTGTCGTTACCTAATACAGCTACTGCACAAGAACTATTTAATTCCTGCGCTGCTCATGACGGTAAAGCTTGGGACCATTCTGCAATGGTCAAAGCTCTTGAAAAGATGGCTAATTTTGAGATTGGTCAGAAAGCGTAATTTCTATGGCATCCACCTTATTGGTATATCTTCACGGCTTTCGATCATCCCCCAATTCCAGTAAAGCAGTGATGACTAGAGAGGCGGTAAAGGCGATTTCAACTGTCAGTGATTCATATGAGTGGTATTGCCCCCAACTTTTAGCATCCCCAAAGGAAAGCATAGAGATGGTGTCCCGGCATATTGACCAATCGCAGGCCGATCGCATTGTTGTCATTGGCTCTTCCTTGGGCGGCTTTTATACCAACTATCTAGCAGAAAAATACGGATGTATCGGCGTCGCTTTAAATCCAGCAGTCAGAGCAGCTAGAGAACTTGAACCTCATGTTGGCATGATGACTACATACGATAATGAGGAGCCTTTTGATTTTCGTGCAGAGTACATCAACGAACTGCGCGTACTTCAAGTTCAATGCATTACAAGACCTGAGCGATATTTTTTAATCGCTGCTATGGGTGATGAATTGCTCGACTGGAAAGAGATGGTGGCGTTTTATACGGGCTCTAAACAACTAGTCTTAGAGGGTAGCGATCATGGCATCTCGGAATATGCAGAACATCTTCCAACGGTAATTGAGTTCATCAGGGCGTAAGCAATTTCTTGAGCGAATTACTTCTTAAGCTCAATGATCTCCGCAGGAAATCACTGTGGATTTTATTTGCCGCAGTGATTCTATCTATTGCGGGGCATTTGATTTTGTTTTTTGGTATTCCGTTCTTTTCATTCGGTAATCCCCCCGAAATATCGGATGACCTCATCATCAAAACCGAGTTACGCGTTGAGCCTCCGAAGAAAATTCAAATGGCCGCCAGCCCTAAAAAGAAGCGAGTCCCTCAGAAATCCAATGTTGTTGATACGGGCCCACTAGCAGATACTCAACAAGGAGAGCAGGGTGGTGGCAAACAAGAAGGTCAAGCCTTCAAACTTCCAGAATCTAGTATTTTGTATTACGACGCTTATGTTGATGGCCAACTCTATCAAACTGGAGAACTCAATTGGTCAGTTGAGGGCAATAGCTATCGACTCTATATCAATATTCCCTATGCCTTTGTTGGTCCTTTTGTTTTTGAGTCACGCGGCACAGTCGATGCCTATGGAATATCGCCATCCATTTATTGGACCCAACGTGGTGCGAAGCCCCCACGCTATTCTCGCTTTGATAGGGATGAAAAAGGGGGAGGGAAGATGTATTTCTCTGAGAAGCCAGAATTTAGTCCAGAAATTATTCCAGGAACGCAAGATCGCTTTAGTCTGTTATTTCAATTGGCCTCATTGCTTAATGGCAGTGACAAAATTGATGAAGCAGGGAGTTTGCGAGCGATTCCTGTAGTGGACTTCAACACACTAGAAATGTGGCAATTTAAGAGTTATGGAGAGGTTATTTCTGATGAAATTCCTAGCCTAGGAACATCAGTCAACCGTCATTACGCATTAATGCAGCGAGAGAATGATCCCTACAAGCGTCAGGTTGATATATGGCTATCAAGGGATTTGGATTGGTTGCCAGGCAGATTGCGCTCCCTAGAGTCCAATGGACGGGTTTTAGAGCTGGTTTTTAAGCAAAAGCTTACAGTCAAATAGACTTTTGACCGCCATTCTCTTCAGGCTTACTTTTATCGAGTAGGGAGCCCAACATATTGAATATGGCTGCACCTGACATTGATACTGCAAAAATCCCCGAAAACGCAATAATGACTGGCAATATGCGCCAGCTTTTTTCTATCTGATATGAGCCCAATCCTAAGGTGACATACATTTCGCCTGCGAAATAAAATGCATCTGGATTAGTGATAAAGATTTTCAAGGAAATAATTGCATAGGTCCACATCACAATATCCACAATATGACCTGCAATCACCAGGAGAATGGCCACGAAATAGGAGATGATGGCGGCCAAGCGAAAGCGATTTAAGAAATCACTGGTAATGTGTTTATTAGATGTAAACCAATTGACTAATTTATGAAATAGGATGACCACTAATAGGACGTATATCCCATGCAGCACTAGCATGCAGCTAACAAATGCGAGAATCCAGAATATTTTAGGATCTCCAATGCCCGCATAAACCTCTTTGAACAAATCGCTCAGGCTAGGTAAATAGGTAAAAATATCCATTTTATTTTTGTACAGGCTTAGAAAAAGTGGACATTAGTAGGCCATAAAGCGCTGATCCCGATATGGCCACAGCAAAGAGACCGGAAAAGGACAGCAAAATGGGCAACATATTCCATTGAGGGCCTAGTATGTATATGGGGTCATTGTGGTCTAAATTGGTATACATTTCCCCAGCAAAATAGAATGTTTTTAGGGCGCTTGGGAACACATTGACGCTCACCATGGCATATGTCCATACGAAAATATCAAGCAAATGACTGAATAAAATCAACAGAATCACCATGAAATAAACCAATGCATCCATTTGCTTTCGATAAAGATTAACGTTTCGTTTATGAAAGGCATGGAAAGTAGACATGATGGTGAGCACCAAAACTCCATGAATCAAGACAACAATGACTGTAACTAAACTGAGGAACTTGATTTCGGGGTAGACAAAGTCCACCGTGATTTCATTGAACAACTCAATGACATTGGGGAGCTTGGTTAAATAATCAAGCATCATCAGTGGATGTATTTCTTATTTGACATAATAATGATTATACGCAAGATACATACATGGTATTTAGGTAGGTAACTTCTTGGGACCCCCTGGATATGGCTCCTTATAGAGCTTTACCCAACGCGCTGTTAAGCCATCACGGATATCTGACTTACTAAATAACTCCGCAACATCAATAGCTGAATAACCTTCATGATTACGCATCTTTAAATCTGCACCCTTGTCTAACAAGAACTTCACTAGCTGATCGTTGCCAGAGTGAACCGCCATCATTAAAGGCGTTGTATCACTAGGGCTAAGAGCATTCACCTTGGCACCATTGGCAACTAAGTATTGGGCTACCTCCAGTTTTCCCGTGGTGCAGGCGTAATGTAAAGGCGTCCAGCCGATGCGATTAACCTCAGCACCCTTTTGAACCAAAAGCTTATCTACCTCTAATTCACCATCAATAGAGGCAATCATGAGGGGTGTTTCGCCACTTTTATTGGTGAGATTGACGTCTATAGACTTATTCGCTATCAATAAATCGACTACCTTCAAGGATTTTTCCCGAATTGCTACAAAAAGCATGGGGTTTCCTTTGGGATCCTTGGTATTGGGGCTAATTCCTTTAGATAGCAAGGATTGCACTTCTGAAACATCATCAAACTTGGCTGCCTTTGTAAAATCCGCAATTTGATCTTCTGTTTGAGCAAAAACAGTGCAAGATAAGCTGAAGAATACAGCGCCAAATGCAATTTTATATTTAAAGTTATTATTCATGAAACGTTTCTATTTACTTGAAAACATTGATAAAAGTTACTTGTAGTCTGTTCTGCAAGGGTTTGCACAGAGACGCCCTTCAAATCTGCTACGAATTCGCCCACCTTAGATACCCAGGCCGGCTCATTAGTTTTACCGCGATAGGGAATCGGCGCTAAATACGGCGAATCCGTCTCAATCAGCATTCTGTCTAAAGGAACCTGCCTACAGGTCTCCTGTAGGTCTTTGGCGCTCTTAAAGGTCACTATGCCTGAAAATGAGATAAAAAAGCCCATATCCATAGCTGATTTAGCTACTTCAGTAGTTTCGGTAAAGCAGTGCATCACCCCGCCAATCTGATCGGCGCCCTCTTCCTTCAGGATTCTGAGCGTATCAACAGAGGCCGAGCGCGTATGAATGATTAAAGGCTTTTTAGAGGCTATAGCGGCTCTAATATGGGTTCTAAAGCGCTCTCTTTGCCATTCCATCGATTCATAGCTACGATCACCCATACGATAGTAATCAAGACCGGTTTCACCAATCGCAATGATCTTAGGGTGCTTTGCTTCACCTACTAAAAATTCAAAGCTAGGCTCAGGGGTATCTTCGTAATCTGGATGGACCCCCACTGATGCATATAAATGTGCGTGATCTTCAGCTAATTTCCGCACCTTTGGAAAATCGGGAATATCCACTGATACACACAGGGCGTGACTGACTTTACAGGCAGCCATATTAGCCAATACCTCTGGTAAGCGGGCCTGAAATTCAGGGAAATCGAGATGGCAATGCGAGTCTATAAACATGGCTCGCTATTCTAATCTTCAAAGATCTGTTGGTATTGAGAAAGTAAAGCTTCCATCTGTATGCGCGTTGCCAGAGGATGGTTCTCATGACGACGCGCTTGTATCAACGACTTCCAAAAACGCAGCAATTTAGGTAAACGTGCTTGCGAAGCCAATCCTCTAATAGTAGTTTCATGTTTTGGGTAATACCTTGGCATGCCCTGTTGCGCAATGCTCTGCACATCAGATACCCAACGTTGCATAGTGGCTAAGAGAATCGAAAAACGGGCCTTCTGGGTTTTTTCAGCGGCATCTAACCAGTTGATTCGTAGGCCCTGCGCCATTGATTGCAGTAAATAGTGCGATGCTTGAAGAGTGATGGTGAGCTCATCTTTTTCATCTTTATTGTGGCGCGCTATTAAAGACTCTAGTACATCGTAGGGCGCCCCACCCTGCTCATCGTAAATGGCTTCTACATCGGTATCAGCTACTTTCATGCCGGGTATTTGAGGCA
>CAIKGX010000234.1 GCA_903827075.1 uncultured beta proteobacterium
CATAAAGTCACCATCATGCCGCGTGGTATGGCATTAGGTGTGACATGGCAGCTTCCTGAATTTGATCGCGTCAATCTTTATAAAGACCGCATGTTGGAAGAGTTGGCAATCTTGTTTGGTGGTCGTGCCGCTGAAGAAGTGTTCTTACACTCGATGAGTACTGGTGCATCAAACGATTTTGAGCGTGCTACCAAAATGGCGCGTGACATGGTAACCCGTTACGGTATGAGTGATAGCTTGGGCACCATGGTCTATGTTGATACCGAATCAGAAAGTATCTTTGGCCGGAATAGTACGAAGACAGTTTCTGAGTTGACCCAACAAAAAGTCGATGCAGAAATTCGGGCGCTGATTGATAGCCAATACGCTTTAGCTAGATCGATTCTTGAGCAAAACCGCGATAAGGTTGAGGCGATGGTTGCTGCATTGCTTGAGTGGGAAACCATTGATGCTGAGCAGATTACCGACATCATGGAAGGTCGCCCACCACGGACGCCTAAGCCACCCCCTGCAACCGTCTTTGGCAATTCTGCTGGTACGCCAGGGCCTGCCGCAGGTAGCGCCCCAGCAACTGCCTAGAGGCTTTGCTGAGTACTTTAGATGAGTAAGAATCTACTGCCCGCAACGTGGCGTTGCGGGCGTTTTCTTTTTGACTTCGCCCAACTGCGTCGCCCGTTGGTGATGGGAATTTTGAATGCCACCCCAGATTCTTTTTCTGATGGTGGAAAATTTCGCACGGCAAGTGATGCAATCGCTCAAGCCAAGCGCATGATTGAAAGCGGTGTTGACATCATCGATATTGGTGGTGAATCGACTCGCCCCGGTGCGCAGCCAGTCTCGCTGCAAGAAGAGCTTGATCGCGTGTTACCCGTGATTGAAGCGCTAAAGGATGGTGGGGTAGCGCTCTCCATTGACACCTATAAAGCAGAGACCATGCGTCAAGCGCTAACTGCTGGCGTAGATTGTGTAAACGATGTTTGGGCTTTGCGACAAGAGGGTGCTGTAGAGGCGGTTCTTGAAGCCACAACAGCAGGTGAGGGCAAGGAGTGTGGCATTGTATTAATGCACATGCAGCGCGATCCCTTAACGATGCAATTTAATCCTGAGTATATTGATGTGATTGCGGAAGTGAAGCATTTTCTTGAGAAAAGGGCTGAGCTATTGCTAGCTAATGGCATTGCACAAAATCGAATTGCAATAGACCCTGGATTTGGCTTTGGTAAGAGCCTTGAGAACAATGTCCGAATGTTGGCTGATTTCGATAGCTTTACCGAGCTGGGGTATCCAGTATTAGCAGGAATTTCACGTAAATCGATGTTGGGAAAAATTACTGGCAAAGATACCCAGGAACGACTCTCAGCGAGCATCGCAGCAGTGGTGATGGCTGCTGATCGAGGTGCGCAGATTGTGCGAGTCCATGACGTAGCAGAGACTATGGATGCCTTAAAGCTCTGGAAAGCGATCCAAAAAGACCCAATAGAAGGTGCTTAGGTCAATATTTCAACTCTGCCGGTATCCAGATTGTAGAGACCGCCAACAATCATGATTTTCTGATCGTCATACAATTTTTTGATTAATGGAGTTGTAGTTCGCAAGGAAGCGACACCATTTTTAATATTGGCACGGGTTACCGCATCGAGTAAATCCCCTTTTTGCTTTTGACCTTCTTGTACTGCAGGGCTCAGAGCGGTTGTAATGGACTGAATATGTCCCGGGTATTGTGTCCCCTTTGTAGCGGCACTAATAGATGCCTTAATGGCACCGCAATCCGTATGGCCAAGAACCATCACGATGCGAGCATTTAAAACCGCCACACCGTATTCAATGTTCGCAATCATATCGGCGTTGACATAGTTGCCAGCTAAGCGATTGACAAATAAATCACCACGCTCTTCATCAAAACAAAATTCAGGGCTTACGCGAGAATCTGCACAAGACAGAATGCAGGCATAAGGATTTTGACCGGTAGTCAGCGCCTTTCTGGTGACTGAAAAATCAATATTACGAGGCTTGTTATTGACATAGCGATCATTGCCATCCATCAATCTCTTTAATGCAGAAACTGGTGTTATCGCATTCTCAGGTTTTTGGGCCATTGCAGAACTCACCATGCCCGCTGAAGCAGCCATACCGCCGAGCCATAAAGGCGATGATCCCATCAGTTTTAATAATGAGCGACGTGAGGATTGATGTTCATTATTCATATGCAGGCTATCGTCATTACTTGGACATAAGTTACACATAAGGTTTCCTTTTATTTACATGTGATTGAATGATTAATTGCTATGCAAGCATTAAATTAACTAATAACAGATAGTAGAAAGTTACTAAAAAAACATCATTATCTTGACTGCGATCATTTGGAAGGTAATACTAGCTTTTTAACACTACTTTATTTAAAAGCAAAGTAGGCATGTGGGTGCGCTAGAGTTTTTGTTTCCATCTGGGCAGAAATTACACAGTGAGCGAATATGTGCTCCTCACAATGCTATAAAGCTTCAAATCCATCAGAATGTAATAAGCGTTGTATTTTACAAATAGACCCCAGCCCGAATTGCTAATGTATTTGCAGGCTTAAAATGGGCAAATGAACCTAAATAGGGTTCACTTCTAGTTTTGCGTAAAAAATCCCCAAAACTCTCTATAATTGACCTGCATTAAGCAAGTCAGGGCTTTATTAAGCCTTGTTTGGTGCCCAGAAGAGGACTCGAACCTCCACAACCTTTCGATCGCCAGCACCTGAAGCTGGTGCGTCTACCAATTTCGCCATCTGGGCTTGCATTTATTATAAGGGCTAAGAGGAATTGGCAAGCGCTTTGGTCGTTTTACTAACCCAATTTGGCTTTTTCCCTTCAGACTCAGCGGTTTGATACAGTAGCCTTAGTTCATAACAAATATAGATATATAAGGCATGTATTGCCGAAGGAATTAAATGCGTAAAGCAAAAGACTTGGTGCCACGAGAGGCTGACCGTTTAGGTACAGTCCAAGGACATCGAGATGGATTTGGATTTGTCATCCCGGATGACGGCGGTGAGGACATCTTCCTTTCCGAAAAAGAAATGTCTCGCGTCATGCATGGCGATCGAGTTAATGTCAGGGTACTGGGCACCGACCGTCGTGGACGTCCCGAGGGGCAAATTGTTGAAGTGGTATTGCATGCCAATAAGGTAGTGATCGGACGTCTCCTGAATGAGAATGGCGTTCTAATTGTTGCGCCAGAGGATATGCGCATTGGCCATGACATCTTGATTCCCCCCAAAGGCCAAGGTGACGCTAAATTAGGTCAAGTGGTTAGCGTAGAGATTATTGATTATCCAGATAGCTATCGTCAGGCTGTTGGTCGTGTTGTTGAAGTCTTAGGTGAGATCGATGATCCTGGTATGGAAATTGAAATCGCTGTTCGCAAGTACGGCGTTCCCCATGAATTTTCTACAGCAGTCAAAAAAGAAGCCGATGCATTACCGGATACAGTTCAGCAATCTGATTTAGAGGGTCGCGTTGATTTACGTGACGTTCCATTGGTGACGATTGATGGTGCTGATGCGCGAGATTTTGATGACGCCGTTTATTGTGAGCCCATTATGTACGGCAAGGCAAAAGCCTGGCGTTTGATTGTGGCGATTGCTGACGTTTCTCATTATGTTAAACCAGGCCACCCCTTGGATGACGAAGGCTTGCTACGAGCAACCTCGGTATATTTCCCGAGAAGGGTCATACCGATGCTGCCTGAGAAGATCTCCAATGGTCTTTGCTCGCTCAATCCCGGTGTTGATCGCCTGTGTATGGTGTGTGATTCTGTAGTGGATAACAACGGCATCGTTTTAGCCTATCAGTTCTATCCCGCAGTCATGCATTCATCACAACGCTTTACTTACGATACCGTTTGGGAAGTTCTCTCCAATAGCAAAGGCCCTGAAGCAACTCGCTATTCTGAGTTCAGACCATTACTGACCAATCTCTATTCTCTTTACAAGATTTTGTTAGAGGCCCGTCATAAGCGTGGTGCGATCGAGTTTGAAACGACTGAAACTCAGATTATTAGTAACGAGTTAGGCAAAATTTTGCGGATTGAACCCCGTATTCGTAATGATGCCCACCGTTTGATCGAAGAGTGCATGTTAACTGCCAACGTTTGTGCGGCAGATTTCATTGATAAGAATAAACACCTCAGTTTGTACCGGGTGCATGGCGAACCATCAGAGGAGAAGTTGGTCACCTTGCGTCAAGTATTGCGTACTTCAGGCCTATCCTTAGATGGTGGAGATAAACCGAAGCCAAGAGACTTTGCTAAGTTGATGCGGGATGTTAAGGATCGTCCTGATGCCAATATGCTTCAATCAGTTGTATTAAGAGCAATGCAACAAGCGATGTATCAGCCAGATAACGAAGGCCACTTCGGCTTGGCATATCCAGCGTATTCACATTTCACTAGCCCAATTCGTCGTTATCCAGACTTGTTGACGCACCGTGTGATTAAAGCCATTTTGGCTAAAAAGCCCTATACGCCAGTATTGCCACCCCGAGTTCCTTTGAATCTGACTTTGCCACGCAAAGGGAAGGGCCGCGAAAATGCGGTCAATGCCAAAAAATCCCATAGCGAGGCTAAAGAAGCGACTGCTAAAGGTACGCGCCCACCTAAAGGGGGTAATGCAGCATTACCAATTTGGGGCCAGCTTGGGGTGCATTGTTCTTCTAATGAACGCCGCGCCGATGAGGCTTCACGCGATGTAGAGGCATGGCTGAAGTGTTATTACATGCGCGACCATCTCGGTCAGGAATACTCTGGCACGGTGACTGGAGTAGCTAGCTTCGGTCTGTTTGTGCAGCTGGAAAACCTCTTTGTTGAGGGTATGGTTCATGTCACAGAATTGGGCGGTGATTACTTCCAGTATGACGAGGCACGCCAAGAGTTGCGCGGAGAAAGAACGGGTATTCGCTATCGTTTAGGCGATCGTGTTCACGTTTTAGTGAGCCGCGTTGATCTAGATGCCCGCAAGATTGAATTTAGTCTGGTCAAATCCGTGGGTGCTGAGCCTGGAGGATCTTCTAATCGTCGTCAAATTTTGTTGGCTAGCGATACAGGTCGCCCTAATAAGAAAGCGGCACCTAAGAAAAATAGACCGGGCAGTAAAGAGCCTCAAAAACACAGCGGCATTAATGTGAATGCAGCCAAATCGGCTGGTAATCTGGGTGCCAATCAATCCAAGAGTAAAGCAACTCGTAGCGCAGCGAAAAGCACTAAACCTTCAAAGCCGAGTAGAGCCGCAGGAAAACCAGCAGGAAGCAAACCTCCTGCTCGCAGTACCAATGCAAGACGTAAGTAAGAGATTGAGATAGAACATTAATGAAACAAATATTAGTTGGTTTTCATGCAGTGCAAGCGCGTTTACGGGTTGATCCTGACAGCTTAAAGTCGGTGTATTTTGATCCAGGTCGTCGCGATCGACGGATGGGTGATTTTCTTAAGCAGGCAGAAGAGGTGCTTGGCGAGCGTTTGCATGCAGCCGATTCTGAGCGATTACATAAGTTAACGGGTCATGATCGCCATCAAGGGGTTGTTGCGCTGGCTGAAAAAATGACGGTAGCCCGGACCATTACCGAGGTGATCGAAGATGCAGAAAGCAATCAAAGTAAAGCCTTGTTCTTGGTATTGGATGGAATCACAGATCCCCATAATTTTGGAGCCTGCCTACGGGTAGCCGATGGCGCTGGAGTTGATGCTGTAGTGGTTCCAAAAGATCGCTCCGCCTCAATCAATGCCACAGTGAGTAAAGTCTCTAGTGGCGCTTCTGAAGTGATTCCGGTGATTACCGTAACCAACTTAGTTCGCAGTATGAAAGAGATGCAAGAGGCGGGTGTTTGGCTCATTGGTACTGATGATGAGGCTGAAAAATCTATCTACGATCTGGATCTCACCGGACCCATCGGTCTTGTGATGGGCGCTGAAGGCGAAGGTATGCGCCGCTTGACTCGGGAAACCTGTGATGAACTCGTGCGTATTCCGATGCAAGGCGCTGTAGAAAGTTTGAACGTATCGGTTGCCAGCGGAGTATGCTTATACGAGGCCTTAAGACAGCGACTAGCTAAGGCGCCTAAGTAGTCCAATCAAGCGATCAATGGATCATAGGGGGCAGATATGCAATGCAATATAGGACATACTGAACGGGTACTGCGTATGACTGTAGGCGTTACCTTAATGGGGCTGGCAGGCTTTGGTATTACTGGCCCTTGGGCATGGATTGGCATCATCCCGTTATTGACCGGCATGATCGGTAATTGCCCTGCATATAGCTTGCTGGGCATCAATACTTCTAAGAAGTAATTATTAAGCCAGTAGGGCTTCTAACTTCTCGGTATCAATGCAGAAGTTCCGAATGCCCTCGGCTAACTTTTCAGTTGCCATAGCATCATTGTTCAGTTGTAATCTGAAGCTGGATTCATCTAGCTTTAACTGAGTGATATTTTCACTGGTAAGTGCATTCGCGGCATTAACAGAATGTAGCTTTTGATCAACGCTCAATTGAACTGCTTGCAACTCTCCCAGCAGTTCTGGGCTAATAGTCAAGAGATCACAGCCGGACAACTCTAGGATTTGACTGGTGTTTCTAAAGCTAGCACCCATAATTTCCGTGGAAATTCCAAAATGCTTGTAGTAATGGAAGATTCTTTTCACAGAAGTAACACCGGGATCATTTGCGCCGCCATTGTTGGCATCGCTCCATGAGGTACCTAATTTAGCTTTATACCAATCAGTAATGCGACCTACAAATGGGGAGATCAATTGCGCTTTGACGGCGCCACAGGCGGCCGCTTGAACTAAGGAGAAAAGCAAAGTCATATTGCAATGAATACCTTCTGCCTCAAGAACTTTTGCCGCCTGAATGCCTTCCCATGTACCAGCAAGCTTGATTAAAACCCGTTTGCGTTCAATACCATGAGATTCATACAGAGCGATGAGATGTTTTGCTTTGGCTATTGTTGCATTCGCATCAAATGACAGTCTGGCATCTACCTCTGTAGAAACACGTCCTGGAACAATCTGGAGGATTTCCAAGCCGAAGGCAACCAAAATGTAATCCACTAAATCGACTGGGCTCATGCCGGGGTGAGCCGCCTTCACTTGATTTACCAAATTTTGGTAATTGGCCTGCTGAGCCGCTTTTAATATTAAGGAAGGGTTGGTAGTGGCATCTTGCGGTTGGTATTCCTGCATGCGCTCAAAATCGCCTGTATCGGCTACTACAGTAGTGAGTTTCTTCAATTGGCTAAGAGTACTAGTGTGGCTGGTCATAGGAATGCTTTAAGGGGTAGTTTTGGGTAGATATTCATTCAATATCATATGATAGATGCATTAATTACTGTGTTCCAGTAAGTACAAGGGCCTGACAACGAATGAATCAAGATCAACTAAAGCAATTAGTGGGCGAAGCGGCGAGGGATGAAGTTCTTAAGCTGGCGCCTGGTCAAGTCTTAGGAGTTGGAACGGGCTCTACCGTAAATTACTTTATCGATGCATTGGCACCCCATAAGGACCATTTTGCGGGAACGGTATCTAGCTCTAATGCCACCACTGAGCGCTTACTCAAGCATGGATTTAAGGTGCTTGATCCTAATGACGTGGTTTCATTGCCCGCCTATGTAGATGGCGCTGATGAAATCGATCCTCTTGGCAACATGATCAAAGGCGGCGGGGGTGCTTTAACCCGTGAAAAAATCATTGCCTCGATGGCTGAGCAATTTATTTGTATTTGCGATGCTTCCAAGCAGGTGCCTGTCTTAGGCAATTTTTCATTACCAGTAGAAATAATTCCCTTATCTAAAGGTGTGGTGAGCCGCGAGCTAGAAAAGTTGGGTGGCACGGTGACATTGAGATTAGCTAAAAGTACTCGGGCGGACTTGAATCAAACACCGAGCGAGCCATTTGTAACGGATAACGGAGCTTGGATTTTGGATGTCGCTGGATTACATATTACCGACCCCCTTGCTTTGGAATCTGTGATCAATCAATTCGCAGGCGTTATTACGGTGGGCTTGTTTGCAAAAGAAAAAGCCAATATCTTGCTCGTGAGTGATGCATCTGGGGTGAGTCGCGATGTCTTTTAATTAAAAAACCCGACGGGGTATGCCCATCGGGTTTGTTTGCCATGGTGTTCATGGCCGGGCAAAAGGAAGAATTAATGTTCCTGATGCCCAATAAGCATATAGATATGCTTATATGAAGTGGCTTTCGCCAATGTGGAGGTGCACCATATCTGCCCAACCACAACTTCATCCTATGCTTCTAAATATAGCCCGTCAAGCGTTTGCAATAAATAAATTAAATGCTTAATCAGCAGGAGGCACATAGCCTTGTGCCGTGTCTGCCCCACCTTCAAAGAAATGCTTCTCCACTTGCTTTAAGAGATATTGGCGCGCACGGGGATCTGCCATGTTGAGGCGATTTTCATTGATCAACATGGTTTGTTGCTTTAACCAGCCAGCCCAAGCTTCTTTGGAGACTTGATTCCAAATCTTTTTACCCAATTCACCGGGGAGTGGCGCGAAGTCCATGCCTTCAGCTTCTTTATTCAGTTTGATACATTGAACCATGCGTGCCATCAGTAATACCTTTCAAATACGTTTCGTGTTGTTACAGATCTTTAGTCAGAACCATGGATTTGCGATCCCAGTTATAAATTTGCTTTCTATCTTCTGGCAAATCTTCTACCTCGGCGCGTTTAAAGCCACGCTTTAAAAACCAATGCTCCGTTCTGGTGGTGAGAACAAAGAGTTTCTTAATGCCTTCTTGCTTGGCTCTCATTTCAATTCGCTTGAGAAGGCGCTCGCCGTCACCCGAACCTTGAACATCTGGATCAACTGCTAGGCAGGCAAGTTCACCAACACCATTAGGGAAGGGGAAGAGGGCGGCACATCCGAACAATACGCGGTCATGCTCAATCACGGAGAATCGCTGAATATCACGCTCAATCACATCTTGTCCGCGGGCGGCTAGGATGCCCTCATCTTCAAGCGGGCTGGTCAATTGCAAAATACCACCCACATCATCTTGATTGGCTTCACGCAGATTTTCAATGTCGGATGAGGCCAACATCATGCCAATACCATCATGGGTAAATAGTTCTTCAAGAAGGGCGCCATCTTGATTGGCTGGTAAGAAATGCACACGGCTCACACCTGCACGAATGGCTCTTCCAGAAATATTAAGCAAACTCTTCATGCCAATATCTAATTCGGGATGCACAGACATATAGTCATGCAGTTGAGGCATGGACATTTCTGTAATGAAATCACCTTCATCGTCCTGAAGACCTGAGTAAGGGCTTAAGAAGATGAGCTTATCTGCTTTGAGTGCAGCCGCAGTCGAAGCGGCAACATCTTCATAGGCTAAGTTAAACGCCTGACCTGTAGGAGAAAAGCCCAAGGGAGATAAGAGCACAATTTTGTTGCTATCTAAAGATAGCTTGATTGAAGTGGAGTCCACCTTACGTACCAAGCCGGTATGAATATAGTCAACCCCTTCAACGACACCAACTGGCATAGCAGTAATAAAGTTTCCAGAGATCACAGAGATGCGCGAACCTGCCATGGGCGTATTGGGAAGGCCGCGACTAAAGGCAGCCTCTATATCTAAACGCAATTCACCGGCAGCTTCTTTAACGCACTCTAAAGCAGCAGCATCGGTAATGCGGTAGCTATGCATAGCACTCTGTCCAAATTGGCTTTCGATGTTCCGTAGCATCAACTGCTCTTCAATTTGGGGACGAATGCCGTGAACCAGAACAATCCGCATGCCCATGGCATGCAGCATGGCAATATCCTCAATCAGGTTCTCTAGGCCAATTTCTTGGGCCAGCTCACCAGCAAAAGCGATAACAAAGGTCTTTTCGCGGAAGCTGTGAATATAGGGCGCAACATCACGCAACCAGCCTACAAAAGGAAAGTTGGGGCTAGATTCTTCAGCATTTAAGCTGGGGTTTGGTGCATTTGTTGGCATAGTGAGAAAATTATAGGGTGCAAGAGCCTATAAACCAACAAAAACCCAATGCAGG
>CAIKGX010000235.1 GCA_903827075.1 uncultured beta proteobacterium
AACGAAGAGCATTGCACAGCACTTTCTACCGCTTGTATCGAAGAGCTCATTGCCTTAGGGGTTGCTCAAGAAGATATCAAGTTAGTCACTGTTCCAGGCGCCCTAGAGATTGCCTTTGCCTTACAAAAATTGGTTGAGACTGGTGAATTCGATGGCTTAGTGGCATTAGGTGCCGTTATCCGTGGTGAGACCTATCACTTTGAACTCGTCTCCAACGAATCTGCTGCTGGCATTACTCGCATCTCTTTAGATTCTGGTCTGCCTATCGCCAATGGCGTGCTCACTTGTGAGACAGATGAACAGGCGCAAGTTCGCGTGCAGGTTAAAGGTGCTGACTGTGCAAAGGCCGTTGTAGAGATGGCTAATTTAGCCTTAGCGCTTACCCCCGATCTTGATATCGAAATTCACCCCACAGAAGAGTAATCAATCCATGACCAAAATTACTCCTAATGCATCTAGTGCTAAAGAGGCTAGCGCTTCTGCTTCTCCAAAGCGCTCCTTAACGCCCCGTCGTCGGGCCCGCGAATACGCTTTGCAAGGCGTATATCAAAGTCTGGTGATGCGTCGTGCAGGCAGCCTTCCGAATGCTGTAGCCATTGCCAAACAATTGGCTGAAGACCCAGGATTTCGTCGTTGCCAGCTTGATTTATTTAGCGGTATATTTGAAGGCGTTCTCGAACGTACCGATGAACTCGAAGGCATCATCACTCCCGCATTGGATCGCTCGATCAATGAACTCTCCCCAGTGGAACATGCTGCTTTATTAATCGGTGCTTATGAATTAGCCATTGATTTTTCTGTTCCCTATAAAGTGGCGATCAATGAAGCGGTAGAGTTAGCTAAAACTTTTGGTGGTACTGATGGACACAAGTATGTCAATGGTGTTCTTGATCTTTTAGCTCAAACACTCCGTAGTACTGAAATTTCAGCAGGCTAGTAGTAATCAGATAACAAGCCCTCAAGTATTCAAACCCCCTAAGCCTTTATCGAGGTCTAGGGGGTTTTCTTTTATAGGCTGCTTATTTCTAGAACTACTTCTTTTCTCTATAGGGGATAAAATCACAAAACAATCCCCATCACTGGAAAGCATCATGCAAAAAATCGATATTCGCAATCTCCTGAAAGATCCCAGTCTATTCAAGGAGGATTCCTATATCAATGGACAGTGGGTCAATGCAAAATCAGGCAATACCTTTTCCGTAAACAATCCTGCTACCGGTGAAATCATTGCGCAAGTCGCAAACCTGAGCACAACAGATGCAGAACTTGCGATTCAGTCTGCAGAAAACGCTTTTGAATCTTGGAAGAACAAAACCGGTAAAGAACGTGCCAGCATCATGCGTAATTGGTTTGATCTGATTATTGCAAATACTTCAGATTTAGCTACTTTGATGACCTTGGAGCAAGGTAAACCCCTTATTGAAGCTGCTGGTGAAGTTGCTTATGGCGCCTCATTTATTGAGTGGTTTGCAGAAGAAGCTAAACGGGTCACAGGCTCAATTCCCAGCACCACCTGGAGCGATAAACGTCTGATTGTTTTAAAACAACCCATTGGGGTCTGCGTAGCAATCACCCCTTGGAACTTTCCTATTGCCATGATCACTCGCAAGATTGCCCCTGCGATGGCTGCAGGCTGCACTATTGTGATTAAACCTGCTGAACTCACGCCACTCTCAGCACTGGCACTTGCTGAACTCGCATCGCGTGCAGGAGTACCAGATGGAGTAATCAATATTCTCACGGCTGATGCCGACCAATCGATTGCAATTGGTAAAGTGCTTTGCTCATCACCAACAGTCAGACACCTCTCCTTTACTGGATCTACTGAAGTAGGTCGCATACTGATGTCTCAATGCGCCCCAACCGTAAAGAAATTAGCCTTAGAGCTGGGCGGACATGCTCCCTTTATTGTGTTTGAAGATGCCGACATTGATGCCGCAGTTTCAGGGGCGGTGGCCTCCAAATACCGCAACTCTGGACAAACCTGTGTCTGTGCCAATCGTTTTTATGTGCACAAAAAAGTACAAGATGTATTTGTAGAGAAGTTTGCTCAAGCGATTCAAAAAATTAAAGTAGGCAATGGTATGGAGGCAGGATCCACTCAAGGGCCATTGATTGAAATGGCGGCTTTAGAGAAAGTAGAAAAGCATGTTGCTGATGCGCTTGCTAAGGGAGCAAAGCTGGTTACTGGTGGTAAGCGATCCTCACTGGGTGGCACCTTCTATGAGCCCACTATCTTGGCCAATGTCAGCAATGACATGCTCATTACTTATGAAGAAACCTTTGGTCCAGTTGCTCCCATCATTGCTTTTGAAAACGATGAAGACGTAGTGAAGTTAGCCAACAACAGCCAATATGGTCTGGCCTCGTATTTTTATAGTCGTGATATCGGCCGCATCTGGAAAGTAGCAGAAGCTTTGGAGTACGGGATTGTTGGCGTCAATACGGGCATTATTTCTAATGAAGTTGCCCCATTTGGCGGCATCAAACAATCTGGAATGGGGCGAGAAGGTAGCGCTTACGGTATGGATGAATATCTGGAGCTCAAATACGTCTGCCTAGGTCTCTAATTTTTTAAGGCGATGCGGACAACTTAC
>CAIKGX010000236.1 GCA_903827075.1 uncultured beta proteobacterium
GAACATAAGTAAAACCTATAAGACAAAGGACTATCTGGAGGGTGAATAAGGTACGAATGAGCCACCGACGATGTGTGGACCACGCTTTGGCTAACCCAATGCCAGCAAATGGCGCAAGGCAGAACCAGGCTGGAGTTGTCCAATGTGGAAGGCTTCCGCCACCAGATAATGCCGCAAAGATAGTAAAGGGAATAAAAAAGAAGCCCATTAAGGCAATCAATGGAAGTTTGTTTGAGTGCCAACAATCTTTGAGATAGAAAAAGACCCCTAGCAATAGAAGCGGACCAAAGCACGCAATCTGAATGCCAATAAATACTGCGACTCTGCGCCATGCCCAAGCGCTACCAGCGCCATGAGCAATTTGATACTTAAATGAGATCCAATCATTTACCCAGTTCCAGTAGACGACCGGGCAAATCAAAATCAATGCAATGAATGCCGACATCCCAAAGCCAATTTTGCCAATCCAAGCCTTCTTCCTGTCGCTCAGGAAAACCAAAAGCAATGCAAAGGCAGTAAAAGCAGCAGTGTATTTACTCAGTCCAGCCAAGCCCAGCAACACCCCTGTTAATACCCAATCACCGAGGGTGAAATGGTCTTTCCTGAGCCAGCGCAAAGCCATCAACATGAGGCCAAGGCTTAGCGGTGTCAAGATCGTGTCTGGTAATAAACCAATTGAAAGAACATGGGGAATAGGCGCGGCAATAACTGCTAGAACCGCCATGAGTCCACATGACTGTGCTGAAGGCAAGGCATTAGTCAAATAGCCTGAATTGCGACCTTGCATCAAGTGGTGGATTTCAATAGCCACTTGATAGACTAGGTAGGTTGAAATAATCCACAGACCTTCAGGTATGAGGCGAAGGATGCCTTCGGTAGTGGTTAGCGCTACTAATGGCCACTGAATCCAGCCTACAAGCGGTGGATGGTCAAAGTAGCTCCAGGCTAAATGCTGTGCATACAGGGCGTAATGCGCCTCATCGACTGAGAACTCAATCGAGAATCCCAAGGCAAAATGCACCACTGCAGTAATGCAGACGCAAATTACAGCCCAGCTAGAAGGTGATTGATGGCGCATCTGGTTCTCTAATAAATAGACTCAGACGATTTTAGACTTTTTAGTTATTAATTTGGGACAATTAGAAGATGCGCAGACAAAGCTCTATTCTTTTTCAGTACCTCGGCAATCCTAGGCAAGTCGCCCATGCCATTATTTTTGCATCATTACTAGCTTTAGTGGGCTGCGCTGGATTCACTGGTGACTCTGTTCAAAACGAGTCTGGCCAAGCTTTTAATGTGGATCAATTGCCTGCACAGGAAGACCTTCCAAAATTTTCAGCAGAAAAGGCTCGCGACGGCATGCCGGAGGGGTGGCATTTTTATCGAATAGCACCTTACAAAAAAAATACAGTGTATCGCCTTGAGAATTATCAAGGTAGAACTGTTCTGAGCGCTAACTCTAAGACATCTGCTTCTGGCCTTGCTGTGAAACTGCGTCCACGATCGACTCAACATCTTTGGTTACAGTGGGAATGGAAAGCGGTAGGGGCCTTAGCCCAAGCTGATAACACTGAGAAAAATTATGATGATGCCCCACTCAGAATATTGGTAGCATTTGATGGTAATAAGACAAAGCTCTCGCTTAGAGAAAAGCTCAATTTTGAAATGGCTCATTTAATTAGCGGGCAAGAAATGCCTTATGCCACCCTCATGTATATCTGGTCTGGAAAATCCCCAATTAATAGCGTTCTAGATAACGCCCATACATCTCGCGTAAAAATGATTGTTGTGGATTCTGGCTGGGAGAATGTGGGTGAATGGCGCAAGCATGATCGGGACTTGGCCGCAGATTACAAATTGGCCTACGGTGAAAATCCCGGTAATGTGATTGGTATTGCATTACTCACTGATACGGATAACACTAAATCTGAAACGCGCTCACTCTACGGTGACATTGAACTCATTCGTAAGAATTCAAAGTAAAAAGACTTAGTGATGACGAGGTCGCCACCGTTTTAGTAAGAGAGCATTGCTCAGAACACAAAAGCTAGAAATTGCCATTGCACTACCAGCCAGCATCGGCGATAAATATCCGAGTGCTGCCAGCGGAATACCGATGGTATTAAATGCAAATGCCCAGAATAAGTTTTGACGAATCTTATTCCATGTCATTTTAGAGATATCAATTGCGTCAGCAACCAAAGTAGGATCTCCACGCATTAGGGTAATGCCGGCAGCTTGCATTGCTACATCTGTGCCGGTGGACATCGCCATACCTACATCTGCCATTGCTAAAGCAGGGGCATCGTTAACGCCATCTCCGACCATGGCCACCCAATGACGCTCTTTGCCTTTGCCGGAATCTTGAAGTTGCTGAATAATCTCTGCTTTATTGCCTGGCATAATTTGCGCGAATACTTCATCGATCCCAATCGATTTACCCACTCTAGTAGCGGCCGCTAAGTTATCTCCTGAAAGCATGACTGTGCGGATATGGGAGTGATGTAAAGAGGTAATTGCCTCTTTGGCCTTGGTTTTCAGTTCATCACCAAAGGCAATAAGGGCAATCACTGAAGAGGTATTTACATTGCCTGCATCCAGATTGATTAATACAGATACCGTTTGCCCTTGTTCAAAAAACCTTTGAGCTAATTGCATAATCTGTTGGTATTGATGGTGGTACTCAAGCGATACCACGCTCTGTAAGCGGATTCGCATTCCCGCATATAGACCTGAATTGGGAACTCCTTCGATTCCAACACCGGGTAATGCCTTGCTATCCAAGCTTGCAATTGGTGTGATGTTTTTATCTTTGGCCGCATCTAGCAAGGCCTTTGCCAAGGGATGCTCACTTCCTAATTGCAATCCCGCGGCGCTAGCTAGTATTTGATCAGCATCAGTAGCGGCGGTATCAAAGGGTAGCAAAGCAAGTAATCGGGGTTTGCCAACGGTGAGCGTGCCAGTTTTATCAAAGGCGACAATATTAAGTCGATGTGCCAGTTCAAGCACTTGAGGGTCTTTAATTAAGATTCCAAAGCGGGCAGCAACTCCCGTACCCGCCATGATGGCAGCAGGCGTTGCCAAACCAAGAGCGCAAGGGCAAGCAATGACCAATAC